>CAZFOQ010000005.1:0-54891 GCA_964520535.1 uncultured Pirellulales bacterium
ACGACCCTGGGCTTATGAATCCCATGCTCTAACCAACTGAGCTACGCCGCCAAAACGGCTGTAAAATACAAAATGTCCGCCCGCATTGCAAGCAAATTCATGCAATATGAAATTCTCGGCTCAGAATCCGATGTTTGTATCTACCAGGCTATGGATTTTTGCTTTGACGCTGCTATGGCTTGCGGTTATTGTGTTGCCTAAAATAATAAATGCGGAAAGGACAATTAAAATGTGGTACGCAATCTACATTACCAGTGTTTTAATCATAGCATTCTTGGCTTTTTTTATAGGGAGGAAACTGGCTCCGAAAGCTGTGACTGAATCCAAAACGACCACATTTCTGATAAAGTCTATCCAGGCGATAGCGGAATTGGCGGTTCTTGAATATATAACCGAAGGTGTCGCGGAGATCAAAGAAAAGAAGACCAACCTTATTACCGTTCGCTGGAAAAGGGGCTTGTTAAGATATACTGCAAAGCTGAAAGTCGGCTTTGACCTGGAACAAATGGATTATACCGTGGATGACTCGCAGAATGTAATTCGTATCGCCCTGCCGAGCCCGCGAATCCTGAGTTGTGAAATCTACAACAGGAAGTTTTATAAACTGCCGCTGGAAAAAGCGGAAAATGTACCCTGGAAAGTGGATATCATCCAGGATTTCAGCTCCGATGAAGTGCTTTCTCTTGACGATGAGGCCAGAAATAACGCCCTTAAAAATGTAAAAGAGTTCTATGTTCTGGATTTACTTCGGGACAAAACGAAGCTTGCCTTTAAGAAGATATTTTCCCTTTCCTATCCCGAATATACCACGGATATACAAATCCTGGACAGTTCTGCTTCCGAATTTGCCGGCGAACTTCCCGGAGAAACAACTTCCGAAGACCAGGTTCCGGGTTCCGATGAAAAATAAAATCTTGGAATTTTTATTCTCGAATTTGTCTGCGCGAGATTGAAAAATGAAGTAATCAGTTTAAGGAATAAGAGCTTAAAACAACCATGCTGGAAAAGGGATTTGTACAGATATATACAGGCGATGGAAAAGGTAAGACAACCGCTGCATTCGGATTAGCATTGCGTGCCGCCGGGCAGGGGAACAAGGTTCTGATCTATCAATTTCTCAAACCTCCGTCTCTTGATATTGGCGAGCGTTTCGCATTGCAGTTGGGTGCTGTCAGAATCAGAACCGAAGCGCTCCATGTGCCCTGGGATATGTCATATTCCTTAGAGGACAAGCAAGCCGTCGCCAGAGTTCAGAATGCAATCAGCGAGGCTCTTGAAAAGATTACCCAAACGGCTGAGAAAAGATTTTATGATGTTCTGATACTGGATGAGATTATATTTTGCCTTTCAAATAGTCTGGTTAAATTAAAAGATATTAAGAGTCTTATTGACAGAAGAGATCCCGCTGTCGAAATTGTGCTGACCGGCCGGGGTGCTACTAAAGAGTTGATAGAATTGGCGGACCTTGTTACAGAGATGAAGAATATCAAACATCCATTTGATAAAGGACAGCCTGCAAGACGCGGTATCGAATTTTAATCATAGAGCAAAGCAAATCATGGTAGAAGTTTGTGGATTAAGCAAATCTTTCAGAGAACGAAGAAAAAAAGCGAGGAATCTTCGTGGATTGTTACAGAAGCTGGAAAGCGACAAAAAGTTTTTCGCGGTCAGAGATGTCAGTTTCTGTGCTGAAAACGGCACTATTTTAGGACTTCTCGGACCTAATGGTGCGGGAAAAACCACTCTGCTGCGTATGCTGTCAACTGCACTAAAACCAAGTGCGGGGACAGCCAAGTTCGGCGGTGTGGATTTAGTTGAAAATCCTCTTGAAGTCCGAAAAAAAATAGGTTTTCTATCCGACAATACCGGATTATACGGTCGCCTGACCGCCCGTGAGATGATCGAATATTACGGGAAATTACATGGTCTGGCGTATGCCAAACTTCAGAAGCGAATGGCGGAACTTTTCAGCATTCTGGATATGACCGGTTTCGCGGACAAACGTAACGATTCACTTTCATCCGGCATGAAGCAGAAAGTTTCGATTGCCCGCACGCTCATTCACGAGCCTGATATAATCATGTTCGACGAGCCAACCACGGGGCTCGATGTGGCTGCCGCGGAAGCTATTCTAAATTTCATTGAATCCTGTAAGGCCCAGGGCAAGACGGTTATCTTTTGCACACATCACATGCACGAGGTGGATAGGCTCTGTGATTCTGTTGTGGTCCTCCACAAAGGCCGGCTTTGCTTCGAGGGAAGCGTCAAACAAATGCGTTCTGTGACCGGGCAGGCCCATACAGACAAGGCATTTCTTGCATTAATTGATTCCAAAGAGGCGAGCAATGCAGCTTAATATTCTCACAATATATCTTAAAGAAATGAAAGAAGTCCTGCGTGACAGAAAGACACTGGTATTTATGCTGGTTATGCCCACCGTGCTGGTGGCGCTACTGATGAATCTTCTAATTGGGTTCATGGTCAAGGCCGATGAAAAAGCCAAGACTGAGAATCTTCCTTTTACCATTTTCGGTGCCGAACATTTGCCGGAGCTGGCCGGAGAATTCACCAAAGAGATGGGTTTCAAGAAAGTCAGTATCTCGACGCCGGATGCAATAGCTTCTGCAATCGAGGAAAATAAAATTAAATTTGGTCTGGTTATCCCGAAAAAAGCACGCGAACAACTCGAAAAAGGCGAACAGGTAGTGGTGCAACTCTACTACAACAATGCTTCTGTTACAAGTAGAGTTAGACATCGGGCAGGTGAAATCATCCAGCAAGTCGGTAAGCAATTTCGATCGAATCGATTGGCAGGTCTCGGTCTGGACACTTCTGAAAAACAGGAGAATCTCATAAATCCGATAACCATCGAGGACCAGGGAACAGCCAATATGCGAGAGAGACTCGGCGAACGTATGGGAGGTATGCTTCCTTATTTGTTCATCATATTCTGTCTCATGGGAGCGATGTACCCGGCTATAGACCTTGGAGCCGGGGAGAAAGAACGCGGGACATTGGAAACACTTCTGTTGGCACCAATTCAGCGCTATCAAATAGTACTCGGCAAATTCCTGGTCGTCTTCACCACCGGTGTAACTGCAGCTCTGCTGAGCCTTACAAGTATTGGAATCATGCTAACGGTAAAAGAACGGCAAATTCCGGGAGAATTAGAGTTGCGTGAAGTTATTGCCTCTGTGAGTGTGATTGATTTTGTATTAATCGCGGCAATGTTGATCCCGACAGCGGCAATATTTGCTTCGTTGTTGTTGAGTATATCCATTTATGCCAAGAGTTTCAAAGAAGCCAGCTCGTATTGCGGCCCACTCAATTTCCTGGCCATAGTTCCGGCGTTTATCGCAATGCTTCCAATAGTTAAGCTTGATTGGTATTGGGCTATGGTACCAATCACAAATATCTCGCTTGCAATCAAGGAGCTTATCAAAGGCACTATGGACTATAAGATGCTGATTGCCATTCTTGGTTCAAGTGTGATTATTGCAGGTGCCTTGCTTATATTCTGCACAAAATGGTTCGAACGGGAGGCTGTGCTTTTCAGGGAGTAGATACTTCTCAACTCACTGAAGATATGAAAAGTGTAATTACCCATGAGAAGGTTGATTGAAGGATTGACAAGCTGTGATTCAGGTTCTTAAAATCATTTTTATTCAAAACGTTTGAAAGGAGGTTCTTATGCCGGAGTTTGGAAGTCCATTTTCGGGCATGAAAGCTGAACGTAATGTTACAAAAGCCGAGTTAATTCGGGCGATACGATTTATGATCGCAGCCGAGTATGAAGCCGTTCAACTCTATATGCAGTTGGCCGAGTCAACCGACGACAAGTTAGCAAAGGAAGTTCTCATCGATATCGCCGATGAGGAACGCGTGCACGCCGGCGAATTTTTGAGGCTGCTCAAGCACCTGGCCCCCGATGAAGAGAAGTTCTACGATGAAGGGGCCGAAGAAGTCGATGAGATGATCGAGAAGCTGGGGCTGTAACTCCTCCTTCGACGAAAAGGAAAACATGTCCCTCGTGGATTCGTTTTATTGTACCTGGCCACAACGGGATTGTTGTGGATACCCTACGGGCATAGCCCGTAGCACCTGCTTCCACTTTACGAGCTTCGCTCGACGCCCCTTCGGGTGAGTTCCCATTCACCCACGGGCATAGCCCGTGGAACTCTGCCCTACGGGTCTTTAGATTCTTGTTTTAAAACATAGGGAAATTTTTATGAGTCAAAATGTTGCCGCGATTATTTGTGCCGCCGGCGCCAGCAGCCGATTCGGCGGAAAAAGAAAGAAGGCTTTTGTTGATGTTGCCGGCCGGGCGGTTTTTATGCGAAGCGTTGAGCTTTTTGCCGGACGTGACGATGTCAAACAGGTTCTGCTGGGGATTGCCAAAGAGGACGAAGAACTTGTCAACGTCAAATGGGGACCGAATCTGAAATTCTTCAGCGTCTCGATCTTCACCGGCGGCGACGAGCGCTTTGATACCGTCCGAAAAGGGCTCGAACTTCTCAAAGCCGATATCGACCTTGTGGCCGTCCACGATGCCTGCAGGTGTTGCGTCACAAAGGAACTCATTGACCAGGTGATTTCCAAAGCGGCAAAAAGCAAAGCGGCAATCCCGGCGTGTCCGGTCACCGCAACCATCAAAGAAGCCAGGGATGATATCATCACAAAAACGGTAGACAGAACCGGCCTTTACGAAGCGCAGACACCGCAGGTTTTCGCCGCACCCCTGCTCAAAAAAGGATACGACAATCTTAAAAAACTGGACCAAAACACAATCAGCGATGATGCCCAGCTCATCGAAGCGTTAGGGCAGAAAGTTTCAATCGTCGAGACGGATTCATCCAATATCAAAATTACACGGCAAAGCGACATTGCCATCGCGGAAGCGATTCTCAAGTCAAAACCCAAAAAGATTCCCGAAGGCCCTGCAGGACCATACATTGAGGCTCAATGGTAAGTCATTATCTTTTTTAGACTTGTGCAACTTTTACCGAGCAGCAGAAAATTTTTGACAGTCCAATTTATATCAAATAGGTTCCCTTGGTCCAATATTACAACACCCTTTTCAATAAAAATTCACAAAGGTAAAATTAATTCCTAAAATTTCTTATAATTCTTCTTGACATTACAGTTTCAATGGTTTATTCTTATATGAAAGGTTCCTGAAGGAGGAATGTTTCCTTTTTTACTACTGCTAATGGTACACATACTAAGGAGGGTAGTTTCATTAGTCGACCAAAATGCTTTTAGGGTCTCTTTTATTATAAGGAGTTGGGCTATGAAATTTAACCGAAGTTTTTCAATTTTTGTAGTGCTATCCGTCATATGTATCTATCCGACGGTTTCATCAGCAATGTTGGATTTAAGTACCCCAGGTAGTTCGGGTTCGATTGGTACTGCAACTTTTTATCAATTTATAACCGATACAACTGGAACAGGTCTTATTGATCCCTTCTTGCAAGTTAAACCGGCAAATGTTCATCAAAAAATTATTCAAGGATACAATACAGACTATGATGTGCGTACTGCTCAATATGACGAGACAGAAGGAAAGAGCCATGAATTATTGCTCAGTGCAGTTCCAAAAGCAGTAATAGGAGGTATTACCTATCGTGAGTTCCTTTTAGATATTAACGAAAGCAGCGGCTCAATTAACTCATTATTATCTCTTGATGACCTAAGGCTCTTTGTTTCGACAAGTAGTGATTTAACGGATTTTGATCCGACGACTAATATATTTTCTTCTGGGCCATCTACGCTTATTTATTCATTTGGAGAAACCGACTGGATTAAGTTAGATTATGATGCGTCTAATGGAAGCGGCAAATCGGATATGATTGCTCACATACCTGGTTTTGATAGTTACGATGAGAGTTCTTATTACGTCTATCTTTATTGCAAGTTCGGAGCTCAGGGCGACGGCTCAAACGGACTCGGAGAGAATCAGGGTTTTGAGGAATGGTCGGTCAGTAAGACCGGGCCTTTTATACCTGCACCGGGAGCTATTATATTAGGCGGGATAGGCATAGGTCTCGTTAATTTCCTGCGAAGACGCAGAATGATATAACGGAAGCAATTCTGGTTTAAAAACGCTAAGATATCCTCATATTACCAACGTAGAATTTTTTCATAACCATCACCTCTACCGGCCGGATTTAGATGTCGAATTAACTACCGTAATTTTAGAAAATCCCCAAAACTATCACTTAACATATAAATAGCTCAATCTAACTAAGGTCAATTCGAATAAATTAATTTGACGTCCCAAGGGAAAAATACTACCTTAATTGACAAAAGCAGGCGGACGTAAAACTTATAAATACCTGATAATATGTAATAGCTTTGGCTATTTAGGGCTGTTATGTGGAAACCATATAATACATAGTTGGCAAGCAAAGGAGAAACAACATGAGAAAGACGAAGTTGAACGCACTGCTTATTATAGGCATCATCGGTATTTTCACTTGTGGAAGTAATTTTGCCGTCCAGATATATCGTGCCTTTGGCGGAAATCAGGATATCTGGTGGACTGCGAAGACCATGCCCTTAACAATTGATGAAACCAAAGAGTCCTTCGAATTATCTATCAATGGCAAAACCATACAAAAGCACCTCTCTGAAGGTACGCTCCTGGCCTTGAATGACAATGGCAATCAAAAACCCGTTGTCTCTGGCGATATTTCTGTTCGGCTGAATAACTGGAATAAAGTTAGGGCGTCTATTTTGAACAATGCATTATTTTCCAGTGTCTTATTCGGTGCAAGTATCACGATGTTGATCATGGGACTGATTCAGGTTTTGAACAGAAGAAGTAATGTTTGACAAAAGCAGGCGGACAGCCTAATTGCGCGCGAGATGGTGGGCTTTAGGTGTATTATTTGCATAGCGGGCGGTTATAAAAAAATTGATTTATAAGGATTTCGTTTCGTTCGGGGATATAAAAAAAGAAAACATCGAGTAATTGTCTGCTACTCGATGTTTTCCGGAGGGGAGAAAATATCATTTCTTTTGAGCTATTTTAATATCGGCACGCCTGCAATTTCACTTTAGGTAAAACCATAAGAATCTATCATTTATGCTCATTTTTACATCTGTTCGTTATTTTTTACACCGAAAGTCTTTATTAAGTTCGGCCAATATTTCTGCCGGATATAATATTTTATCCTGAAAACCAATTTTTTAATCAGATTCCAAGACAACAGGGCTGTTCTGGAGCGTCTTAATTATTGAAAGGACTCACTAACAAAGCTAAACTGGACAAAAGCAAAAAACACATTGGGCCAATAGTAGGATTTACTCTGTTTCGAGCAGGACAAAAATTCTCTATGGAATCTGACCAACAGTTGATTGAATCGGTAAATAGAGGCGATTCCGAAGCCTTTGAGAACCTTTACTTTCGATATCGGGACTGGGTTTTCAATCTGGCCTGGCGATTTACCGGCAATCAGCAGGATTCACTCGATGTCCTTCAGGAAACTTTTACCTACCTGCTGGGCAAGTTCCCGGGTTTTAGTCTCAGAGCCTCCATGACAACCTTCCTATACCCCGTTGTCAGGCATCTTGCCCTGAACATTCATCGAAAAAATCGCCGATTCATGTCCGTCGAAGAGAGCTTTGACGAAATTCCCGCATCCACTTCGGATAAATCTGCAGGTTCCCGTTCGGAACTGGCTGCTGTTTTAAACATTCTGCCGGAAGAGCAGCGAGAGGTCCTGCTGATGCGATTTGTCGACGATATGAGCCTGCAGGAAATTGCCGCAGCTCTGAATATCCCAATAGGAACTATCAAGTCCAGATTACACCGGGCTTTAGATACACTTCGTAAGGACAAACGAACAAAAGATTACTTCCTCGAATAAAGAAAATGGCTTTTCCGGTTAATGGCTCTATATAATCGGATAATGCAATGGCCAGCTAAGGGGCGTAAGCAATCCCAACTCCGTTCTACATTATCTGCTGCTTATTTGATATTCGAGAATCTTGAATCCATTACATAGTGTCGAATAAAGGACAATTTTGCATGATGAGGCAGAATTCCCTTGTTTTTTGGACGATTTGGAGTAAGATGGATATCGAACTATGGAGGGTTCATAGCGGGTAGCGGAGAAAGGCAGTTCTTAGTTTTGAGTTTTGAGTTCATAGTTCATTGGCATCTTGGGGGTAAACCATAACAGCAGAAAGATGAACGACTTAAAATATGGTTGACATAAAACACGCTTTCAGAGATGACAAATTTGGGGCAAAATAAATGCCTTACCTTTGCTTCAACTACGTTGGAATTATTCGACAAATGTCGAAAGTTCTCTACAAATTAACCTTTTTTTGCAAAACAAAGCCAATTTCACCAAGTGCCCAAATGACCTTAACTTTATCTAAAGAAAGGATTTACGGCAATTTTCGGCTCTGTGCCCGAGTCAAAAACAAACCCAATTCAAACCCAATTAAAGCCAATTTTATGCCAAATAAAGCCAAAACAAAGCCAATTCAAACCCAATTCAAAGTCAATTTTTGGGAATTTTCTCAAAAATCCGGAACCTTTTGGCCGGTCTGTTTGCTTAAGGTATTGGAGCAAAAACTATGAATGAGAAAAATGGACAATATAACGAGGATTTGGGCCTGAAGGTTTCACCCGAATTAAAAAAAGATTTGGGCAACCTGTTCAAAGCACGCCATCCGGTTCCTCCTGAGATAGACAGGGCAATTCTCGATCGGGCATCCAGGCGTCTAATCCGCAGACAACAGCGTCACAGCACATTCCGTCGTATCGGTACAATTGCCGCTGCTGCCGCCGTTATTATTTTTGCCTTTAGTCTGGATCTTACAAAGAGACCTAAACCGCTAACACCTTCCTCTTATCTTGCCGAAGTCCGAAATATCGATATTGATAAAAGCGGACGAGTGGATATTCTCGACGCCTTCAAATTAGCCCGGTATATTGAAACGGCTGCATATATTGACACGAGTTTCGACATGAATGGCGACGGCCTTGTCAATAGGGACGACGTTGACTTTGTTGCCTTGGCAGCCGTCCGCCTGGACAAAGGAGTTCTATAATGAGAACGATAACTGTAATTATTTTGATTAGTATATCTTTATTAGTTCCGGTTCTGGCTCAGCAATCAGAGCAGTATGAAACCGCCGTCCGGCAACAAGTACGTTTTGCCCCCTTGCATATCTATCTCGATTCCGGCAATCAATCCTTAGCCGCTTATCAGTTCGAGCTCAAAGCAACCGCCGGACAAATCGAAATCGTCGGCGTCGAAAACGGCGAACACCCGGCCTTCGAAGAACCGCCGTATTATGACCCGGCAGCCTTGGCTAATGACCGGATTATCATCGCCGCATTCAGCACCGACAAGGACCTGCCGAAAGGCCGGACTCGTATAACAACCATCCAAATGCAAATCATCGGTGACGCCGAACCTGAATACGAACTGGAATTGACCGTCGCTGGTAATGCAAATGGAAACGAAATTCCCGCCAAAATCACATACGAAAAAGGAGAATAAAAGTGAAAACGAAAATACTCATCACATCAATCCTTTTAGTCTTAATTGGAACAATATTGGTCGGCTACTTACTCGTAGGCTGCTCATCTTCACGTCAAGGAAGCGCTTCACGACAAAAAGAGGCCGAGTCAAGCGAGGGAGTAACATGGGCTGATGTTAGAGAACAGATAGATTCAGAATCGCAATTTGATCCCAAAGGTAGGAGAGAAGTGAATGAGCAAAGACAATCTATCGGAACACGGGAGATTGATTCTCAAACAGCAGATGGTCAAGTGCCGGATCTGGGCGACAAGCCAATAGTCGGCAGCTTATTTAATAATAGGAGAACAGATTCAGACACTGTGATGGAAATGTCTCAGGAAGCGAGCGACAGGTTTGGTGATGCAAGAGGAGGAAGAGCTGGTGGTTATGGTGGTATGGGTGACTATGGTACCATAGTTATCCCAGAAAGCACAGAATCATTGGGTTGGAGAGCCGACAGACTTAGACAGGAACATGATGTTTACCTTGGAGCAGCAATAAGCCAAAGCCGTCCAAGTCGTCCATCGACTACCAACATTTATAGCGAATTGTCGGCTGTCACGGCGGATGAGATATGGGTGATCGCGAAGGCTGAGATGGGAAGAGTCATTGACGAGGACAGTCCCGGGTCCGGGGCGATGCTGGTCAAGATGCCCGAAGAGGAAAAGGAGATTCCTTTGCCGCTTAAGCATACCGACGTCAAAGGTCAAATCAGCGGCTATATCGCCACCGTGGAAGTTACACAGCAGTTTCACAATCCCTACGATGAAAAGATTGAAGCGGTATATGTCTTTCCCCTGCCGCAAAATGCGGCGGTTAATGAATTTATAATGATAATAGGAGAAAGAAAAATCCGCGGCATAATTCGCGAACGTCAGGAGGCGGAAAGAATTTATCGTGAGGCCAGAAGACAGGGATACGTCGCTTCGCTTTTGACACAGGAACGGCCGAATATCTTCACACAAAAGGTCGCAAATATCGAGCCGAACAAGCAAATCGATGTCAATATCAAATACTTCAACACTCTCGCCTATGTGGACGGATGGTATGAATTTATTTTCCCGATGGTTGTCGGGCCGCGATTTAACCCTCCCGGATATACCGATGGAGTCGGTGCCGTTGCACGCGGCAAAAAGGGAATTTCCGGCCAGAAAACCGAAGTACAGTACCTCAAGCCCGGGCAGCGAAGCGGGCATGATATTGCCCTTGCCGTCGATATTGATGCCGGCGTCGCGATTGAAGAAATATCCTGTCTCAGCCATGTCATTAATAACAGCTCCGTCACACCCGAAAAACGCACGGTAAAGCTCAGTAGTCTAGATAGCATCCCCAATAAGGATTTTGTCCTCCGCTATAAAGTCGCCGGTAAAACCGTCAAATCCGCCCTTGTGACCCATCAGGACGAGCGCGGCGGATTCTTTACATTGATGCTGTATCCGCCGGAGAACCTTTCATATCTCAAGCGTGCCCCGATGGAGATGATTTTTGTGCTGGATTGCTCCGGCAGTATGAGAGGCAAACCAATTGCCAAGGCAAAAGATGCTATAACTCGTGCTCTAAAACAACTTCAGCCGAACGATACTTTCCAGATTATCCGCTTTTCGAATAACGCCTCTCAGCTTGGACCTAATCCATTGCCTGCAACTACCGAAAATATCCGCAAGGGACTCAAGTATGTTGAATCCCTTGAAGGCAGCGGCGGCACAATGATGATTGAAGGTGTCAAGGCGGCATTGGATTTTCCGCATGATCCGGAGAGGTTTCGCCTGGTCTCGTTTATGACCGATGGTTATATCGGCAACGAATCACAAATTCTCGCCGAAGTTCATAATCGCCTCGGTGACAGCCGAATTTTCAGCTTCGGCGTTGGTTCATCCGTCAATCGCTACCTGCTCGATAGAATGGCTAAACTGGGAAAAGGTGCCGTCGCCTATATCGGTTTGGATGAAAGTGCCGGCGAAATTATCGATTTGTTCTACGACCGTATCAGTCATCCCGCCCTTGCCGATGTGACTATTGACTGGGGCAAACTACAGGTGACAGAGGTGTATCCCGGCAGAATTCCCGATTTGTTTGTCGGCAGGCCGGTCATCCTCACCGGCAGATTCCAGGGCCAACGCGATACGACGATTCGCGTCACAGGCAAAGTCGGCAATTTGGACCAGGAAATCGCCATACCAGTTAATCTCAGCGATTCAGGCGACACCCATACGGGCCTCGCCAGTGTATGGGCCCGGAAAAAAATTGAAACTCTGGCTGGTCAGGCGACGTATGACGACAATCCGGAACTTCCGGGACAGATTAAACAGGTCGCCCTTGAATACGGTTTAATGTCGGCATATACGGCTTTTATCGCTGTTGATTCCTCCCGGCAAACTGCCGGCGACCATGGCACTACCGTTCCTGTTCCCGTGCCTGTCCCATACGGCGTTCGATACGACACCACCGTTCAGAACTAAAAGACAATTTTCGGACGGAGACTCCGAGCAAAGCAAAGCTCTGAAAGTGACATTGGAAGTATTTAAGATAGTTTAATCTTTGCCTGTCAGCCACATCTCAGCAAATTCGCCCACTCCTGTAGCCAGGGCGAAAACAAGCAGAGTTTCAGTCATGGCCGCCGCGGGTGCATCTGTAGTTTGTAGGTGCACCCGCGTTACTTTTATGAATAATAATATCATGGTCAGAGCGGACAAAGTCAGATAATATCCTGGATTCTTCATGCCAAAACTCCCTGTCTCCAATTTTCCATTGTTGTAATGGGCATTTGATAATGAAGAAAAAGCGTTTCTTGTATCAAAATCGTACTTTATTGTAAGGGGTAGTGCCAAGAATTTACCTTGTTTTTGCTTGACCTTTCTTTACCATTTTTGTATAATGAAACCATTATACAGGGGGAGAAGGCTTCCCTTCGATTATGCGCGGGAGGGTTGCCAAAAGATATTACGTAAGGTAGTTTTATACGATATCAAAGGGGGGCAGATAAGATGCTGTTAAGGAAAACAGGTTTGTGGTCGGTGTTTATGTCACTGTCGTTGCCTGTAATAAAGTATGCAGGGACGTTGCAAGCAACAGGCGGTAGCGGTCTTTTTTCACCTGCATGCCTCGGTTATTTGATCTCAGAATCTCTAAAAGGATATAGTTCGAAATTCTGTGAAACCAAATCGAACCAAACCGTGACTAAATTGCGTAAAGAATCCAACGAACCTCGCGCAACTGGAATCGTAGGAGAATTAAATGATTACATCTGGTGACACAACACAGACAGGCGAAAAGAAGTCCAACATGCGCTTTGGCGAGTTACTTTTATCCAAAGGCCTGTTGAATCGCAGAGATTTGACCGAGGCGTTAAACGAGCAGCGTAGTCGTGGCGGACGTCTCGGAGAAATATTAATCAGGCTCAAAATGCTCAGTGACGAGGCAGTCAAAAGCGCTCTGGCCGAACATCTTTCAACGGAGTTCGTTCATTTGGACGTCAGCGAAATAGATATGGCCACAGCTCGTCTTGTGCCGGAAACGATCGCCAAGCGATTCTCTCTTGTGGCCATCGGCCAAAAAGACAACAGGCTTACGGTGGCCATGTCCGATCCGCTCGATGTTATCGCGACCGATACAATCACCTTAAAAACAGGTCGTGAGGTCAAGCCCGTACTGAGCTCTCGTCGGGAGATTAACCATGCATTGGAAGTTGTTTATCATGGTTCCGACGTCGATGAGCAGAGGCTTCGAGATCTTGTGGAACTGGAAGTCGAGGGTGAAGATACCGAGCAGGATGCAGTATTGGAAGATGCTTTGGAAGCGGACATTAGTGTGGAGGAAGCCGCAACGCGGGCACCTGTGATTCGATTTGTTGACCTGCTGCTACGGCAGGCGGTCAAAAGCCGGGCAAGCGACATTCATGTCGAGCCGCAGGAAAATTCAATGGTCGTCCGAATGCGAATCGACGGCGTGCTTCGGGACATGGTCCCGCCGCCGAGAAAAATGCAGGCGGCCGTATCGACCAGAGTTAAAATCCTCTCAAGAATGGATATCGCCGAACGTCGGCTGCCCCAGGACGGCAGATTCCGAATCAAAGCGCCGGGCAGGGACATTGACGTTCGTGTCTCGGTCATACCGACCATTTACGGCGAGAAAGTCGTCATGCGAATTCTGGACTCGGCGGCGATAAACCACAACCTCGACCAGTTGGGCTTTGAGCCGTCATTTCTTCAGGAGCTCAAAGACAATCTCCGTCAGCCGCACGGCATCATCATTGTCACCGGCCCGACCGGCAGCGGCAAAAGTACGACGTTATACTCGGCATTAAATTATATAAAGGACCCGAGAAAAAATATTACAACCGTCGAGGACCCGGTCGAATATCGCCTTGGAGGAATCAACCAGATTCAGGTCAAGCCGGAAATCGAGCTGGACTTCGGCCTGTCACTGCGGGCAATACTCAGACAGGACCCGGACATTATCTTCATCGGCGAAATTCGTGACAAGGAGACAATCGACATCGCGATAAAAGCATCCCTGACCGGTCATCTGGTTTTGAGTACGTTCCACACCAACGATGCACCGAGCGCATTCAGCAGGATGATTTATATGGGCGTTGAGCCGTATCTGCTGGCCTCGACCGTCAATCTGATTATTGCACAGCGGCTTGTCCGGCGAATTTGCGAACGCTGCAAAGAGCCGGTCAAGATGGACGATGACATCCTGCGGCGGCTGAAAGTGAAGCAGGATTTGCTAAAAGACGCCGTCTTTTATCACGGCACAGGCTGCAACACATGCGGCCATACGGGATATTTAGGCAGATTGCCGATATTCGAGTTCCTGCCGGTGGATAAAGAAATCAGGGAGGAGCTGGTATCCGGTGAAAGTGAATCAAAAATTCGTGAAATTTCTCGAAGAAAAGGCTACCAGGGTCTGTTCGAAAGTGGTATAAGCAGAGTCCTGGCAGGATTGACAACTGCTGAGGAAGTACTTAGCGCGACATTTGTAGAAAAAGAATAAAACCGAACATTTGAAAAGGGAAGTCAAGTGATAACATTCAAGTATGTTGCTCGGGACTATTCAGGCCAAATCAAGGAAGGGATGACTAAAGCCGCTTCCGAGACGGACGTGCTCGGCTGGCTTCGGGACCAGGACTGCACTCCTGTCTCGGTCGATGTGATCTCTATCGGTGCCAGGAAAAAGCTGCATCTGCCGGTCTTACAGAGAATTCGCTCGGCTGAATTGGCGGCTGTCTTCTGGCAGTTGACCACGATGGTCGAGGGCGGAATTACCATCGTCGAATCCATGGAAGCAATCGCCGAAGATATCGAAAATGCCAGACTCCAGAAAGTCCTGCATAAGATGCTCGAAGCAGTCGAAAGGGGCCAAAGCGTCTCCGATGCCGTGGTGGAATTTCCGGAAGTGTTCAATAAGCTCGTCTGCTCGCTGATAATGGCCGGTGAGACGGGCGGTAATATCGCATCGGCGTTTCGCCGGGTCGCAGAATATTACACCAATCGCGACAGGCTCGCCCGCAAGGTCAAAAAGGCACTTGCCTATCCGGTCTTTGTCTTCGGATTTGTGATTCTGATTGTGATTGTTATTATGACTTTCGTCATTCCGCGATTCACTGTTTTGTTCGAGCGATTCGGAGCGGGGCAACTGCCGGCCTTTACCCAGGCCTTTATGGCCGTCTATAATTTCATTGCCGGCGGCTGGTTCTATATCTTAGGCGCGCTGTTGTTTTTAATCATTTTTTCAGCCGTGGTATATACGAGGGTCGGTATATTCCATAGCCTCTGTTCCAGAATCTTCCTGAGGATTCCCTTATTCGGCAAGCTGATCAAGCAGGCCTTTATAGCCTCGTTCTGCAGGACGATGTCCAACCTGCTGCGGGGCGGTGTGCCCGTTCTCGAAGCATTCGAGATTCTGACCGAGATGACCGCAAATAATGTTATCAATTCGGCCCTGAAAAAGACCAGGCAAAGTATCGTCGGCGGAACGAGCATCTTTTTGAGTATGGCGGCAACGAAATTCTTCCCCAATATGGTCGTCAAGATGGTCCGTGCGGGCGAAGAGAGCGGCTCACTCTGGAAGACGCTGGACAGAACCGCTGATTATTACGAGGAAAAGGTTGATGCACTGATTTCCCATATCACCTCGCTGCTCGAACCGATGATGATTATTCTCGTCGGGGCAATCGTTTTGGTCGTTCTTCTGGCTCTCTATTTGCCGATCTTCCAGATTTCCGATTTAAGGGGAACATGAAAACGACAGAATACGGAACACAGAATACTGAATGCAATATTTATCCCCCGGTTTATCCGGGGGGTATAAAAAATAGTGAAAATAAGGAAAATTTCTTTTCATAAGAATATAAATAAGGTAAAATAGCAGCTATCGTGAGGGTAGTGGAGCAAACAGCAAAACTTTCCCCGCGATGATTGCCGATAATATAGTAGAGTATCTCATTGCGAATAAGCCGTAGTCTTGAGCAAAATCGAAGGGGAGCCGAAGGCGAGTCGAGGAATCTAATTCGAATAGATTTCTCCACTACGTCCCAAAGGACTTCGGTCGAAATGACGGTAATTGTATGGAGACAATATTGTCTTTAAGGAGAGAAGAAGGTATTAGGAACTTGTTTTTGTAAAGGAAGCGAATTATGAGAAGCAAAAAAGGATTAACACTGATTGAATTGATGGTCGTGATTTTGATTGTAGGCGTTTTAGCGGCGATCCTGATTCCCTTGTTGACTGCAAGACTTGAATCGGCAAGATGGTCGGAAGGAAAGTCTGGCTGTGGAACTATCGCGACTGCAATTCGCGCTATGTTCGCCGAGGAAGGTGACGATTTTGATCCTACTGCCACAATTGCGGATTATGTCAACGCGACTGACATGTATGGAAAATATTTCCAATTAAGCGACTACAGTTTTTCTGCTGATCCTGCAGTTGTAGTTTTTGGTGAAGGTGAAGTTGGATATCCGGTTACATTCACGATAATGGTAAGTGCTCCTGGAGAATCACCTGACGGCACAACTTACAATTGGGATGTAGCGAGTTGGGAGTTAACTCACGAAGGTATTTGGTCTAAAACTATGAAATAATAGTTTAGGTTATGTGTGCTCAGCCTTGAATCGAAACCATAGTTATATTCAAATGTGTTCTTTAGGCAAAAGATATTAACTTATGCTTAAATTGCAAAATAAGTTCTATTGCCTATCGTGTATATATTAAAAAAGAGTGTCTTACGTTTAGTAGATTAGGTTTTAGGGAAGATGAGAAGGTCACTGGGAAAATTCAATAAAGGCCTTACACTTGTCGAGGTCATGGTTACAATTCTTGTTGCCCTGGTCATCGTAACGGGTGTGATGATGTATATGTATTCCAGCGCCCTGAATGCCCACGAAGCCGATGTCAGGGCAATTGCATCAAGGCTCAACTTGCTCCTTCTGGAAGGATGGAAAACCAAATTAGGAGAAACTAATCCTTACGACCCGGCCTTAGATTTTTTCGACAGCTCAAATCCAGCAATTCCTTTCGAGGAGATTACTGCCATAGACCCCGCACCAGCAGACCCGCCGGGATTGGATAATGCTACTAATACTTTTAGATATTACAGAATAAAAATCGATGGAGTTAAATATTTCGTAAAGATGACATACGCAGACAGTTCAACAGGACAAAGGACCTTGAATGTTGCCGTAGCCTGGAACCGGAACTATCAAACTGATTCGCTCGATGATTATCATTCCTCGCGGATGGTAAGTATGACAAAATTCGCGAGTTATATTGTAGAATAGAAAAAGCCTATTAATATGGCACATAAAAAAGATAATTTTAAAAGAGGTGTAACGCTCATCGAGCTGATGATCACCGTCCTGGCGGTTATGATTCTTGTCGTGGGCATCTCTGGAATACTCGCGATGGGCCATAGGAACTACAACACGATGTACGAGCGGGTCAACAGCGAGGTCGTCAGAAACGCATACGAGGCAAGAAGGACATTCGACAGAATCGTACGCAAGTCAATTAGAGAACATGAAGACTTAGATCCTGTCAATTATGACGATATTTATGTCTATTATTATTCCGATCCGCAGAATATGAGTAAATATGCTTATCCTGATAAATATGCCTGGTTCCATCTTGCCAATATAGATGATGAGCCTGATATGGAACTCGTCATGGATACAGGGGATTTAGTCTTAGATACGACGGTTGATCCATGGGAATGGAACATAAGTTCAGGAAACCCTTCGTCATCGATAATGGCTCATAACGTTAATTCCGTCAAATTCACCATCAGAGGCGCATCAGTGCGAATGGCATTAGTACTGGATAATGAAAATCCGCCGAATACGCCTCAAAACAAGCTTGAAACCCTTAAGATGACCGTAACTACTACGGCCATAAGGCATAATAAATTACCTGAGCAATAGTTAAAATAAGGGCTTTACAAAGATAAAAGAAAAGAGTATAATTGAAAAGGTAAAAGTCTTAAGTCAAAAAGCATGCCTCTTCTACCTAATTCAGGGCAGGCTCTGAGCATCGTCGAAGAGGCAAAATTGTCATTTAATATACAAAAGGATTTGAGGGAGAACGATTATGAGTACAATAAAACACAAATCGAAAAGAAATCGACGTGGCTCCTTGCCGCTTATTATAGTGATCGGTGTCTGCCTGGCGATTATAGGTTTCGGCATGCTGCAGTTAGGTTTCGGTAGCCGTGTTATCTCGGCTTATAATACAACTGTAATCGGCGCCCGTACAGCCGCTGATGCTGGCTTATTGCAGGCTTTGCGTGAAATGAACTTATTGTATCATAATGGAATTCCTGTTCCATCGACAATGAATGGTTCCGGTTCGCTTAGTAATACTAATGCAAGCTATAACTTTTACATGAATAACTTAAAGATTGATTCAACCGGCACATCCGGCGGAGAGACAAGAATAGTACATGCCTATACCGGTAGAGAAAGTTTTTTCGATTACGCTCTTTTTGTTACAAACGATATGTCTATCAATAATAAAACTATAATTGATGGATATAATTCAGATGACGGACCCTATGGAGGAGATAATTCAGGTTTATGGGTAGAGATTGGAAGCAATACCACTGACCCTCGTCAAGATCCTGACACTAAAGATGAGGGAATATTATTTCATTCAGACGTGAAAATAACAGGGAATGTGGCTGTTGGGCCCGCTGTATCTGAAGATGAAATTTGGGGAACCGGTGATGTTAAACACGGAGTTATTGATGGTGAAAAAAATGATATGTCAGGTTCTGCTTATGCGCTCATGGAACCATATACGTGGGGTAACATACTTGAATTAATGCCAGAGGCATATGAATATATACATACAACAGCAGAAGGTGCTTTAGATGATATCGTTTTAGAAGGTGGAAGCCATCATACTATCGGAAATGCGGAATTAATAGATGGGACAACGTATATTACGCCATTTCATATTATTCAATGTCGCGACCTTAATATTAAAGGTAGTGCCGTACTTGAAATTTTTGGCGATGGCATAGTTCAACCTGATCCACTTGATCCGACTGTACCGGTTGTGATTTATGTTACACGTGATTTATTAATGGGGCAAGGTGCACAGATACTGTTAACGACCGGTAATTATTTACAAATTTTTGTTGGTGAGCAGTTCAAATCTCCAGCGGAAGGAAGTTTATTAACTAATATGACGTTTCCGGATAATCCACGACCTAAATATTTCGAAATATATGGTATAAGTTCTGAAGTACAGGAATGGACTTTAGGAAATAGTGATACATTCTATGGCGTAATTTATGCTCCTAATGCCAATTTAACTATTCACAATAGCGGTGAAATATTTGGCTCAATTGCTGCAAGAAATATTAGCTTAAACAATTCTGGTAAGATACATTATGACTTAACATTAGCTGGAGAAGCTAAATACTTTGCAGGATACGTTATCGATCGCTGGTGGGAAGAAGTTGTGCACTAATCGTCATTAACATCATAAGAGTGATTTGTCCGATAACATAGCTTTGCCCGATTTAATACAATTCGAGACCGGCTTTTTTAATCTTTTGCCGGGGGTAAAATAAATTTTGCATTTCTTTTGAATCCCCTGTATATTATGGCGTTTTTATAATACGGGAAATAACTGGAAAAGATGTTGAAGCTCGTACACAAGGACGTCATAGGTATAGATATCGGCTCTTACGCGGTCAAAGCCGTCCAGTTGAGCAGGGCGCGAGGCAACTGGTCGGTCACAGCAGCGGCGATTATCGAGATTTCCGAAAAAGGTGCCGAGAGCCCCAGCCGCAGAGAAACAAACACCGTCAGAGCAATCCAGGATTGCATGCATATTACCAGTGCCAAAACAAAACTGGCGGTCTGCGCAGTCGGCGGCCCGGAGGTGGCCGTTCGAAATTTCGAATTTCCCGCCCTGCCGCCCGACGAGATGGAAAAAGCCGTCCTGCTGGAAGCCAAGCAGGTCTGTCCCTTTACCACTACCGACATTGTTGTTGACTACAACCTGATTTCCGACGGCCGGAACAGGGCAAGAGGGTATCTCGTCGCGGCCACCAACAAACTTCTCAAGGGCAAGATGAAGCTGGCTAAAAGGGCACGCCTGAACTGCACATTGATGGATATTGATGCATTGGCGCTTTTGAACTGCTTCAAAGAGGTGGAAAAACCCGAGGACAATCACGGTACGGCAATTTTGCATATCGGCAGCCGGCATACAACTTTGGCGATCGAAGGCAACAACGGCTGGCCGTTTGTACGCAATCTAAATTATTCCGGCAAAGACGTGATAAAACAAATTGCGGAACAAAACGATATGTCGCCGGAATCTGTCACAAAGCTACTCTCCGGCGAATCAGGGGAAATCCCGCCAGAGATTCAGGAATCTCTGGCCCGGGCAAGCGACCAGCTCGTCGGCGATATTAACAAGACAGTCCGCTACTATGGCGCTCAGCGGCATTCGTTTGATATCGAAAGGATATTGGTCTGCGGCGGTTTTTCATTATTCGCAGATCTTGTGGGACTGCTGGAGGGCCGGCTGTCGATAAAAGTCGAATTATGGAATCCGTTCGAGAAGATGCAGTGCCAGAGCCGAATCCTTCGTGGTATGCTGCTGAAAAACATTGTACGTAAGAAAGGCCCTGCATTGGCGGTCGCCGCAGGTCTGGCTATGAGGTCGGTATACGATGCATAAAATAGATTTGTTAAAAGGCCAGGGTGTCCCGGCAAAAACAACTAAAGGGGGTATCATTGTCCTTGCCGTGACTGTGACTGTCCCCATCCTCGTCGCAGCAGGAACGCTGGGTTGGTATAGTCAAACTAAAATTGATATCGCCATTACAACGCAGAGTATCGTCAACTCCAAAGAAATGATTTCCCAATATTCGGCCGATTTGAAGCTGAAACAATCGCTGGACCAAAAAATTGACCTTCTCAACAGTCAATTATCGGAAATCTCACGCTGTCTGGACACGTTTATTCAATGGTCACCCATTCTTGTAACGCTGTCCGATAATATGCCGTCAGGAATGATCATGACCGAGCTTGCCGCTCAAAGTCAAAGTCTTAGAAGAACAACAAGAAGAAGAAAAAATGATCCCAAAAAAGCGAGCATTATCCCCATCCCTGAAAGAACAATGGTTATGAACATCAGAGGCGGCAGCCCGGGCAGCTATGATACAGTAGTGCAAGGGTACCAGGAACGTCTTAATTCATCGCCGGTTCTGAAGCCCAGACTCAAGGAAATAATACATTCAAAGGAAGCCGGCACGATGGGTACTGATCAGACTGGGTCCCATGTAATGAACATAATTTTCGCATCCGAATCGCAGTGAGTGGTTTATGAAATCGAATACCGGAAAATATATTAAAGCGGCAGTTTTTGTCTGGTCAGGCTGTTTTATCGTGTTCCTGCTGGTCTTTATGACGGTCCTTTCACCTCTGAAAAAACGCAGAACACTTATTGAAACCGAATACACAAAGATAAAAGCCAATGCCGATGATGCAAAATTGGCGGCACAGGAGCAAACCAAAATCTGGTTAAACGAACGTATTGAGAATTTGAACAAAAGTCTGGGAGATTTTGTTATTAGACCTGGAAGTATTTCTAATTTGACATACGAAATAAGCGGAATTTCCAACGAGATCGGGCTTAACACGTTCCAGGTCTCACCCACCGGACAAAGTGTAACGGCGTTAGATAATTGTAAATACGTATCCGGGCAACTTTACCAGGTCGGCTTCACGGCGAGCTTCAATCAGTTTGCAGCTTTTCTTAATGCTCTTGAGAGGTATCGGCCGGTCATTTTTGTAGATACGTTTTCAATTGCCCGGTCACGCCAGGGCGATACCGACCACAAGGTGGGTATGCAACTGGCGGTTTTGGTCGCTAAAAACGAAAAAAGCTGAAGGCTGATTCTTTTCTGCCCGGATTCACGACCATAGTTTTTTTCAGAAGAATTTTGCAAAATGGAGTCCGGGAGTATATTATTAAAGGAAATTAATTTTAGCGTCTTAAAATATCAAACCAGAGCTTAATTTTACAACAGTTCGGTTAAAATGAGAACGGTAGCAATAGCAAATCAAAAAGGTGGCTGCGGCAAGACGACAACAGCCGTAAATCTTGCATCAGCTTTTGCTCTGTTGGGAAAACGCGTCCTGTTGATTGACCTCGACCCGCAGGCCCATGCCACGCTGGGATTGGGCTGTGATCCGGAAAGCTTGGAGAAAACCGTTTATGAGCTTTTTGCCAATTCGAGCACTCCTGTATCAGAGCTGGTTACAAACAGTAATACGGAAGGACTCTTTTTGCTCCCGAGCAACATTTTACTTTCAGGTGTAGAACTTGAGCTGGCATCTATGGACAATAGAGAATATGTCCTGGCTAACAGAGTTGGTGAGGTAAACGGCTCCTTTGACATGTGTCTGATAGACTGCTCACCCTCGCTGAGTTTGCTGACAATCAATGCCCTTGTGGCCAGCGATGATGTCATCATACCTGTGCAAACACACTATTATGCCCTTGAAGGTTTACGGCAGCTACTTGAAACAGTAGATATTGTCCAGAGACGCTTTAATGAAAATCTGGAGATACTTGGTTTACTACTGACCTTCGTCGAGAGCCGAACAAAATTGAGCAGGCAGGTTCAGCGACAGATGAGAGAACACTTTGGCGATTTGGTCTTTGATACGGTCATTCATAAAGACGTAAGGTTAGCCGAAGCCCCAAGTGCTCACGAGCCTGTTTTCGCTTATGCGCCGGAATCCACCGGTGCCTTTGAACATAAGATCTTAGCAGAGGAGATAGGCTAAGCAATGGCAAAAAAACACAGGACAGGACTGCAAAGTAAGGTCTCACATATTTTTGCCGGTATACCCTTACCGAAAAAAAGGAGATCACGCACTCGTCAGCCCGACAAAAAATCCGATTCTAATGAACTACTGCAAACTCCGGCCGAACAGCTTCCGGTCGAAGAACAACCTGTCGCCCTAGAAATACATGTCGAACAAACACCTGTCGTAGAATCTATGGCCGAAGAATCGTCAGCACTAAAAACGCCTGAAGAGCAAAAACAATTTGAAGAACCTCCAGTCGAACAGCTTATGGCTCCACAGCCTCAGATCGAAGAGCCGGCAGTCGAGCAACCAATAACACCAGAAACACCAACCCAGGAAAAACCTGATACACAGCCACAGGTGGAAGAACCGATACGTGGGCAACCACCACTTATCGAACCTCCGGTCGAACAAGCTTCGGTTCCGTTTAGTCAAACAATCGAATTTCCAGTAATTGAAGAACCTGTTGAAGCACTTCAGGAACCATCTTCTGTTAAACCCTTAAAAACCAGTATTACTGAAAAAAGTGTTGTGAAAATCCCCCGCAAAGTATCAGTTCGCCCTAAAGGCAAGCGTCTTGCATCCAGAACCCGTATCAGTTCCCGCAGACAAACGACGATGGTAATTTTGGTGATTGCTCTTTCAATCCTACTGGTTTTTCTGCTGGTTAAGCCTTTCGCTAAATCTCCACAAAATATCACTGGCTCGGGAGTAGTTGGGCCTGTGAGATCGCGGTTAGCGGCACAAACTGATATTGTGATCGACTGGCAAACCCCAGATGTTTACCCTACTGATATTCGTGATCCTATGTTATTGGCTTCACAACAGCAATTTTACTCTAAAACATGGAAGCCTAATTTGATAGGTCTCGTATATAATGAAAAACAGAAATATGCAATTATTGGTACTGAAATTGTACAGGAGGGCGATGAAATAAATGGTGTAAAAATTATTAAAATCAACAAGGACTCCGTAGAGTTCGAAAGAGATGGCCAGAGTTGGACACAAGAAGTTCAGAGCGAAAATAATTAAAGAATGTAAGGATATTGTTCTGGGGGAAATGTTAGAAAGGAGACATTATGAGAAGCTTTTGTGATTGCAAACAGTTGAAAACGTTGGCTGCATTGTTGTTAATCCTGGGGCTCGGTGTAATTAGTATCGGGCAAGAAGCTGAAGAGATAGGGGATGAGCCGGTCGAATTAACCGCTGTCGAGCAAAAAATGCTTCAGAGAATCAGTGTTGATTTTCGAGAGACACCTATTGATGATGTGATAAGAGCTTTGGCTAAACAGGCAGATTTGGACATTGTCAAAGGCCCTGATATTACGGGAAACGTAACAGCCACTCTAACAGACGTCCCGCTGGAAGAAGCGATGAATCAGATTCTAACTGCATACGGCTGCGGCTATGTAGCAAGTGAAAATATGATAAGGATTGTGCCTGCATCGCAGCTTACAGAAGAGACAGAAAGGACGATAAGCAAGATTTATCGAATCGTCTATGCGGATGTCAAACAAGTCGAACAAGCTTTGGCAAGAGTCATTTCCAAGCGTGGTTCGATAGCCTCCAGCCCGGGCAGCAGCAATATAATTGTCACTGATACCGAAAGTAAGATTAAGGCGATTGATGAATTTGTTGCGGAAATCGACCGTGTGACACCCCAGATAATGGTCGAGGTAAGAATCTACGATATCAAAAACACAGATGCCCTTGACCTTGGAATCGAGTGGGATGCAAGCCGTAATACCGGATATGGCACACAAGCAAGCGGAGGCCCAAGAACAGGCTTCAGCCGGAGTGATCCATATATCACTGGGATTTTTGATAGTAGTATCTCGAAGACGTCGGGTGTAACCGGAACCCTTGACTTTGGAATTCTTACCGAACATTTTGATTTAGATGTACTTATGAGCGCAATACAACAGCAGGACTCTGCTAAGCTACTTGCCAATCCACGGATAATGGTACTCGACAATGAAACTGCCTCTTTCAAGGCCGTTGAAGAAATCCCTTACCAACAACTTCAGCAGGGAGGATACCAGAGTTTTGGAACGACAGAGTTTAAAGAAGTAGGTGTTGAGCTTGAGGTAACGCCACATCTGGCGACGGATGGCCTGATAAGATTGCACATAATGCCTGTCTTTAGTGTTTGGGTTAGAGATGTTAAGATAACAACATTAGGAACCGGAGGCGCGCCGATTGACAGCCCCCAACCGGTAGTCGACAAACGTGAAGCCGATACGATAGCATTGGTAAGAGACGGCGAGACTGTCGTAATCGGAGGCCTGCGGAAACAAACTGTTAACCAGGTGATCGACAAGATCCCGTTACTCAGCGATATTCCACTTTTAGGCTGGCTATTCCAATTTGAAGGTGAGATAACCACCAATAGCGAATTGGTTGTCTTTATAACCCCAAGGATTATAGAAGAGCCTGTGTTAACAGAAATCGAAACCAAGTATCTTGAGGCAACTGAAATCGTTCATCCTGCACCTCCATCTGTTAGAATTGATCCTACTACAAGGGAAGTTTACGACACAGAGGAAATCAGCGACACAGAGGAAATTAACGAAACAGAAGAGATTATTGAATAGCAGACTATGATTAGAAAGTGCCGTTGTGGCCGATATCCCCGGTCAGAAACGAACATTGTTTGTTTCAAAAAGACCAGAGCGATAGCGGCAATAGGTGTAATTGGTTGATTTACGCTGATATTCTTATTTAGCATTTTAAGTATAATAAAGTGAAACGAAGAATCTGGCCCGCAATGAAAAGCCATTGTATTAATTAGGCCAGATTCTTCGTGACCGATTCAGAATAGTAGATGAAAAACAGTCTAAATTAATTATAGGACTATTTCAAGGAGCTTGGAAGGGGCGTATTATAATGGCAGAAATAAGAAGCATATTAGTCGAAGCAGTTGAGAGGGAAGCGAGCGATGTACATATAAACGTCGGTATGCATCCTATAATCCGAGTCAATACAGAACTCATCGAGACCGATTTTCCAGTCATAACCAACGATGAGGCAAGAGATATAGTTCTTTCGCTGGTTGGTCAGGAGAGACTCGATAAATTTAAGCTAAGAAGGGATCTTGACTTCTCAACGAGTATTACCGACCCGGACCAGCGGTTCCGCGTCAACTCACACTATCAACGAGACACAATCGCAATTTCGTTCAGACTAATCTCTGATCGTATCCCTTCTATAGAAGAGTTAAACCTGCCGGAAAAAATGAGAGACTTCGCTGATCTGCCGAGAGGATTGGTATTGGTTACAGGTCATACAGGTGCAGGTAAAAGTACAACGCTCGCTTCGACTATAGGGCTGATAAACACCAAGTATAAAAAGAGAGTTATAACTATTGAAGACCCCATTGAATATTGGTTGACGAACGATCAATGTATGATAGAACAACGAGAAGTGGGCTCGGACTGCCCGGACTTCGCAACTGGATTGAGACATATTCTTCGCCAGGACCCTGACATCATTATGGTCGGCGAAATGCGCGACCTGGAAACTACGAGCTTCACGCTAACCGCAGCCGAAACCGGGCACCTTGTTTTCAGCACCTTGCATACGGTCAATGCCTCACAGTCAATAGAGCGTATTATAGATATCTATCCGGCTAATCAGCAGACTCAGGCTCGAACCATGCTGGCCAACGCCCTGCAGGCCGTTGTCTCTCAAACTCTGTTCAGAAGAATTGACCAGCCCGGCATGGTCCCAAGCACGGAGATATTGTTGTGTACCTCTGCTGTCAGAAACTGTATCCGAGAGAACAGGATATACGAGATACCAAATATTATTGAAACATCACGTCGTTTTGGAATGCACATGATGGATAATAGTATTGCAGAATTATGTGCAAATGGCTTTATCGACAGAGAAGAGGCGATATTAAGATCAAGTAATCGTGGAAAGATGGAGAAATTGCTTCGAGTCACCAGTCGCTCATAACCTATCTTGTAAAACTCCATTAAACCTCTTTACAGAGAGGCGCTTCTGCCTGCTTATAAAGCTTCCTTCGGAAGTATCAATTAGTAGGATACACACAAAACAATTACTGCGGCAGTTGGGTATTTTGAACAGACTTGCCGGCTACTTCATTTTAGTTTAAAGAGCGTCTCCAAAATTTCACCCGAAACTTTAAAGACCGTTCCATGTCTGGTATCTTTGGGAAAAACCAGCTTATCTGTAATTGATTCCCAGTTCTTCAAGTCCTTTGACCGAACTGCCTCATAGCGGTGACGTTTATATCCATCATAATACAAGTACCACATATCAGCGACTTTTATTACTGTCGGCCCTTCGACCCAGTCCGGCGAAATCGGTTTTGATGCATGGCTGTATGGGCCTTCGAGCTTATCGCTGACAGCAATCCGGATATTTTTCTTTGCTACCGGCTGCCTGGTTTCATCTTTGACAAACATTACATATCTGTCCCCATCCTTGACAATGGTTGCATCAATCGCATTGAATCCATCATCATAAAGAAGTTTGGCTTCGGAATAGGTCTCGAAATCCTCGGATGTTACATAATAGATTCTATGATTAAGCCTTTTGTTATTACCGGTGTCGCCTGAATTATCAGTTTCCGGGAATCGACCTGGGATCGTTGTGGACCAATATATCATGTATTTCCTGCTCTGGTTATCATAGAAAATCTCAGGCGCCCAACAGTTCACCGCCGTAGGTTCATGCTCCATCACACCCAGCCATTTCTGTTCAGACCAATTGATTATGTCTTTTGAGTGAGCGATCCCAACACCTTTATCCCACCAGCCGCTGGTCCAGACCATATGGAAAGTACCATCAGGCCCCTGGCAGATACAAGGATCGCGCATCAGTTTGCTTCCAACCCGGGGTTTGAGAAACGACTTGTCACTGTTCAATGCAGTCCATTTTAACCCATCGTGACTGTAGGCCAGGTGCAGACCGTTTTCGCCGTTGCCTCTGAAGGATGAAAATAAATAGTTTTCCTTAGTCCTGACCTCTGCTTTTTCAGGCATACCTGCGGCATTGAGAATGCCAGAGACCAATATTAATCCGATAAGGATATTTGTGCTCATAACAAGATGTCCTCCTAACTTTCAACATTATGCATGGCTATAGTCTGAGTCTGACCTTATACGATTCTACTACAATGTATATATTATAGCATCAGCTCATCCAAGCACAAGAAGGTCTTTCTGTCTCGCATGACCGGCCATAAAGAACCACAAAAAAAGATTGCCGGATATGTAAATGTTTGCTATGATAGTTTTAATGGATAATCATGGACTATTATTTACTTAGGCGATTGACGGATGTTTTCAGCCCGATTAATTGTCAATATGAACAGGAATTCAAAAAAACTTGGGCTTTATTACATGCAACCAAGCCTAAGCCGGATGAAGTAGACGTAAATAACAGTGGACCATTTGCAGAAAAATCAGTTCCAGCTACTCAGTGACCTGACAGTTACTGAACTGCTCGATCAGCTTCATAAATCGGATGGAAGTCAAGAGCAATTTCTGCTTAATATGCTAACTGTGCAATGTCTGCTGGGCGGTGCAGAAAGCGGGGCATTTCTGCGGATGGATCGGGAATCGAGTGTTCATGTCCTCGCATTATATCCGCAATTAGAGAAAGATATGTCTCCTCCGGACTGGTTGACCAGGTCGGTTAGTTTTGGCCGTGAAGCTCTTTCCTCAAATACCGTTATTCTTAAACCACTAAGTCCCGCAAGGGATGGCTTGCGCCACGAACCCAATCAACCTAATGCCCAACCTGCTAAAACTCATGTCTTGATGATCCCAATGATAATAGCTGACATCGGTAAATCTGTTGCAGCTTTTTTGGTCGCCACTGATGACAAAACAGTTCTTGAAGTATGTTCGCAAAAACTGCAGCTGTCGGTTGGCATGTTAGGTTACTCGCAGATGAGGCCTGCTCAAAAGAATTGGCAACAAAACTGTCAAAGGTTACAGCAGGCAATGGAAACACTCTCAGTTGTCAACCAGCAGAAAAAGTTTACCAGCGCAGCCATGGCTTTCTGCAATGAGGTCGCTGCTCAATGGCAATGTGAACGAGCGAGTATAGGTTTTCTCAAAGGAAGATATGTTCAGCTCAAGGCAATGAGCCATACTGAGGATTTCAGCCGAAAGATGAAAGTAGTTCAGGATATTGAATCTGCGATGGAGGAATGTTTGGACCAGGATACTGAGATTCTCAGTCCAGCTCCAAAAGATTCTGCCTATATTAATCGAGCAGCAGATGCACTTTCTCAACGCTATGGCCCACTGGCGATTTTGAGCCTGCCACTGCGCCGGGATGGAGAAGTTATCGCAGTCCTGACTCTTGAGCGTCCGACAGAGAAATATTTCAGCCCTGATGAAATTGAAACGGTTCGCCTGGCATGTGAACTATGCACTGCCAGACTGGTCAACCTTTATGAGTATGACCGATGGATCGGTGCAACAATCGCGGCAAAGAGCCGCAACTTTATAGCTGCTTTTATGGGTCCGAAACATACATGGGCAAAGTTAGCAGCAATTTTATGCTGTGCTGCAATACTCCTTCTGATATTTGGAAAGGGCCAGTTTCGGGCCGAGGCACCATTTGTGCTGGAAGCAACAGTCCAACAAGTCATACCGGCACCTTTTGACGGATATATTAAAAATATTAAAGTCGAAATAAGTGACGTAGTTGAGGCAGGGACTACAATACTTGGGAGTCTTTATACAGATGAACTGAATCTAAATCTGACTAAAGCTAAAGCTGAAAAAGCCGGCTATCTTAAGGAGGCTGCTGCTGCGATGCGCGATGGTGAAACAGCACAAAACCAGATTGCCATGGCAAAAGCCGATCAAGTAAATGCACAGATCGAGCTGTTGGAGTACCAGATTAGTCAGGCCAGTCTTGTCTCTCCCATCAGCGGAGTTGTCGTCAAAGGTGACCTCAAACGCCAAATCGGAGCACCGGTCAAGGTGGGAGATATTCTCTTTGAAGTGTGTCCGCTTGAGGCGTTACGAGCGGAACTATTAGTTCCTGAAGATCAGATTTTTGATATCGAAATCGGCCAGGAAGGATTTCTGGCGACGGCTTCCCTCCCGGGTGAGCGAATAAAGTTTACAGTAGAACGGATCAGCCCGATAGCGGAGGTCGTCAACCAGCGAAATGTTTTCAAAGTCCGCGTGAAACTACTTGAAACATATCAGTGGATGCGTCCCGGTATGGAGGGGGTAGCCAAAGTATCAATCGGCGAACGTCGATATGCCTGGATTTGGTCACGCAAAATCGTGAACTGGATAAGAATGAAATTGTGGCTTTAAGCTTTAGGACGTTTTATGGCTGTTGACCGTCCAACTTTTCATGAATCCTGGTATAGAGTTACCCAATTACGACCAAGACTTCTGTCCAGTGTGCAGGTGTATAGACAGCATTTTAGAGGGCAGATGTGGTATGTCCTGGAGAATCCTTCCAGTAACGCATTCTCTCGCATAAGCAACGATGCTTATAATTTCATTGGTTTGCTTGACGGCAAAAAGACTGTAGCTGATGTTTGGAAGATTTGTAATGAGAAATTTGGAGATAACGCACCGACACAACCGGAGGTCATACAGCTTCTTGGACAATTATACTGCTCAAATCTGCTTTATGTAGAGTTGCCACCGGATACCGAAAGTTTGTTTAATCGCTATAGCACACGAATCAAACGTCGGATTCAAGGTTTCTTCTCAAACCTGTTGTTTATCCATATTCCACTGCTGGATCCGGATCATTTTCTCAATCGATGGGTAGGCATATTGGGATGGATTTTCGGCTGGTTTGGCATGTTGTTGTGGATAGCGGCAATATCTGTGGGATTATATTTTGTTGTCGGCAATATAAGAGAACTATTTTATCAGAGTTCCGATATTCTCAAACCTGAGAACTTAATATTTCTGTACCTAAGCATAGTTATAATCAAGATTTTTCACGAGTTCGGACACGCTTTTGCATGCAAGAGATTCGGCAGGCTCAATGGTAGCGGCGGAGAAGTACATATAATCGGTGTCATGTTTCTTGTATTCGTGCCGTTACCTTATGTTGATGCTTCAAGTGCATGGGCGTTTCGTAAGAAGTGGCACAGGGCTATCGTGGGCCTCTCTGGATTAATGGTTGAGCTTTTTTGTGCAGCATTAGCAGCAATAATCTGGGTCAATACCTCCACGGGGACCCTGCATATAATTGCATACAATATCATTTTTGTCGCCAGCATTTCTACACTCGTCTTTAATGGGAATCCACTTTTGAGGTTCGACGCCTATTATGTTTTGTCTGACCTTACAGAGATTCCAAATCTAAGCCAACGTTCCAAAAATTATATCTACTATCTCGTCAAAAAATACTGCTGGAAACTCAGAACAGCACATAATCCGGCACATAGTCTCGGTGAGAGGATATGGTTTGTATTTTATGGTATTGCTTCGACAGCCTACCGTGTTTTTATCTGCATACGAATTTTGCTGTTCTTAAATGACAGACTGCCGGAGGAGTTATTCATACTTGTGCCATTCTTTGCCGGTTCTGCGATCATTGCCTGGGTTCTCGTTCCGCTCGGTAAATTTATCCGCTATCTGGCTACAAGCGGTGAATTGACCAGAAATCGCGGACTGGCTGTAAGTTCAACTCTGGGAGGTTTAGCTTTGTTGGTTGCCTCTATAGGAATCCTTAAGGTGCCCGAATATTTCAGAATTGAGGGGATTGTTGAGCCGGTTAACATGGCTATTGTATATGCTGAAAGTGACGGCTTTGTTGTTGACTTTTTGCCGTCAGACCAAATGGTCTCGCCGAGCGGAAATTCACTTATTACAGCCGTCAATCCTGAATTGGAAGCAGAAAGGAAAAGTTTACGCGCCGAGCTTCGTAGCCTTCAGGCCAAGAGACGTGTCGCAGAAACGCGTGAGATAGCTGCAGCACAGATAATAGATGAACAGATCGATGCACTTGGGGAGAAAATTGCACGGATTGATTATGAACTGGCCTCATTGAACGTTCAAGCGACATCACCGGGCAGGTGGATTTCACCGGATATTGAGAAGACAAAGGGAATGTATTTGAGTCGAGGTCAGGAAATCGGCCTGGTCGCGGATATGAATAATGTTCTGATTCGAGCTTTTGCCCGCCAGGAACTTGGAGGGATGCTCTTCGATCAAGCGAGGAACTTTGCGAAAATCAATGTTGAAATTAGAACCAAAGGACGACCTAATGTCAGCCTGACCGGAGAAATCGAACAGGTTTTACCCGCCGGTCAGCAAAAGTTACCCTACCAGGCAATGGGATACGCCGTTGGGGGAACGATCCCGACTCTCATAGATGATCCACAGGGTTTGGAAACCGCCGAGAAATTTTTTGAAGTTCGCATCAAACCGAATCTCGAAAAATCCGAGCAATTGAGATCCGGACAACGTATTGTGGCGAGAATCCAGATGCCTAACAAGCCGCTTGCGGTTCAATGGTGGAGATCTCTGAGACAGTTGTTCCAGCGGAGGTTCCATATCTGATATGGCTGCAGTTCCAAGCGCAACATGGCAAATGCTCGAACAGCGGACATCAGGCGAACCTCTACCAAAGGGACTTGATGCAGCCTGGGATACTGGTGCTAGATTGGTGAGCAAAATTGTGCCGCGATACCAACGGCTTTTTCACCGAACCGAAAAAATCCTGTCTCTTGAGAAACATTTCTCTCACATGACAGATTCAAAGCTCCGTCAACTTGCCTGCGAGTTACGCGAAATCTTTCGTTGCCGGCGTGACAAGCCAACAGATCTTGAACGGGCTTTTGCATTGGTCAGGGAAGTCGCATTTCGTAAAATTGGTGAAAAACCATTTCCTGTCCAGGTTACAGGTGCTTTGGCTCTTGAGAGCGGATGCATTACAGAAATGGCTACAGGAGAGGGTAAAACACTTACCTCTACATTGTATGTAACCGTGGCCGGTTGGCGGGGACAAGGCTGTCACGTCGTGACTGTCAATGACTATCTGGCCAAACGTGATGCCGAATGGATGGGGCAGATTTATCGCTTTTGTGGTCTTTCTGTTGCCTACATAGAACAGCAGACACCTCCGGCCCAGAGAAGGTCTGCATATATGGCCGATATCACCTATTGTACGAATAAAGAGGTGGCTGCTGATTTTCTGCGTGATCGAATCACATTGGGCCGTCTAAGAGGTTTGAGTTCGGCACTTATTGCCAAAATGGCCAGCGGCGGCAAAAAAATAACCGACAGGCTCATCCAGCGCCGATTAAATTGTGCTATAGTCGATGAAGCTGATTCGATCCTTATTGACGAATCAGTGACACCGCTTATTATTTCAGGGCATGCCCCCAATCCGGAGCAGGTTGAGTCCTATCAGCAAGCGGCAGCAATTGCCGGCCAGTTGGATTCCGAAATTGACTACCGAATTAACCAGCGCTACAGGGATATAGAATTAACCGACCAGGGTAAAGCTCATTTAAAGGTACTAACCGGTGGTTTGGGAGGACTCTGGCAGGGAAATCGTCGCTCTCTTGAATTAACCAATCAGGCCCTGACTGCTAAAGAGCTGTATTTACGAGATCAACATTATGTGATTGATAAGGGTAAGGTAGTTATTGTTGATGAATTCACAGGCCGCTTGATGCCTGACCGAACATGGCGCGATGGTCTGCACCAGGCCGTTGAAGCCAAGGAAGCGCTTAAAGTAAATCCACCCAAAGATACGTATGCCCGTATAAGCTTTCAGCGTTTCTTTCGGATGTATCGTAAGTTATCCGGGATGACAGGTACAGCAAATGAGGCCGCTGCAGAATTCTGGCAGATTTATCACCTGCCTGTAGTGACAATTCCAACAAACCGTCCTTGTATAAGAGAGAATCTTCCAGACATCGTATTGCCTACCGAATCAGCCAAGTGGACACGAATCGTACAGGAAATTGGCCACATTCACGCAACCGGCAGACCGATTCTAATAGGGACTCGCAGCGTGAGAGCCAGTGAACATCTTAGCCAACTTCTTAATGCCGAACAACTGGAGCACCAGGTTCTTAACGCTGTTTATCACCGTCAGGAAGCTCAAATCGTTGCCGGAGCAGGTCAACACGGTAAAATCACTGTAGCCACCAATATGGCCGGTCGAGGAACAGACATCAAACTTGGCAGAGGGATCACAGAATTAGGAGGTCTCCATGTCATTGCCGCTGAACCTAATGAATCAGCACGTATAGACCGGCAATTATTCGGTAGAGGAGCTCGCCAGGGTGACCCTGGAAGCGCTCAGGGTATTTTTAGCCTTGAAGATGAAATTGTATCTCGATATGCCAAAAACACTGTTGCTTACTTGAAAAGAATATATGCCAATGCTAAAGATGATATCTCCTCAACTTTGGTCCGTGGCGTTTTTCGCCTGGCTCAGAGCCGTGCTGAAAGGTTGGCGCTACGCCGGCGAAAAACTGTGTTAAGAACCGATAATTGGCTCGATGAACAGCTTGGTTTTGCCGGCAGAGAATAGATGAGTATATTGTCGTTACTCTGCTTTGAAGTTTTCCACACCTATTCAGATACACTGTTGCTGTGTGTAACATTTAGCAGTGAGATCTCAACTTGATGCAACTCCAAAACCGTACCCAAAGTCTTTGCCAATTGTGCTAAAGCGATATTAAATTCCATAATCGCCCGTACTTCTGACATTTGGGCATTTGCCAGGGTTTCTTGAGCTTGCAGTTTGACCAGTAGAAACTCAGGAGTCAGTTGCTCTCTGATTGTCTCGGTATCCTCCAGAACCTGCAAATGAATACTCGCTGCTTCAACAGCTTTTTTTTGAAGCTGTATTTCTGAATAATTTGTGTCAATCGTTCTGGCTCCCTCTCTGACCAATACCTTCGCCTGATCGGCAACGTTTTGTAAAACCGAAATAGCTTTTCTGCGCCCAATTCTTCTCTGTAGTAATTCGGCCTCTCGCTGACGATTACCAAGCGGATATTCAAGAGACAAACCAATACCATAACTGGTAAAATCGCCGTTATAGAGTCGGTCTTGTGCATTCTCCGGACCTTTGGCCAAACTCTGTGTCCTCGCCGAAGCCACCAGGTCAAGACGCGGCATGTTCTGGTTTTCGGCAACACGAATATTAATGTCTGAAATTTCGATCCCGATCCTGGCTTGTTGAATCACAGGATTCTTCAGCATGGCAGTTTCCAGAAGCTTAGAAACCGTAAGTGTCTCCAATTCCAGTGAAGGTTCACTGACAGGTACAATGCTACAATCGTCGAGTACATTCAATTGGGCATCAGCCATCAGTCGCATTAAAACGTCTTGTGCATCAATAACTCGTTTTCTTACTTGAAGCAACGCTGCCTCACGAGATTTTGCAGAAGCCTCAGTTTGCTTTATATGCACGTCAGTAGCATCAATCTCTTTTCTGCCTTCTACTTTCTCCAGGGTTTCAAGCGTTCTATTCAATAATCCCTGGTGAATCTCCAAGTCTCGATTAGCCTGCAAAAGCCGCCAATAGGCTGATATCACTTCTGTTGCAGTATCCTCGGCTTTTTGACGGAAACCGAGCAGAGCAATCTGATAGTTCAGCCTGGCAACATCCACTCCCGCAAGAGTAACTTCTTGCCAGGCATCGCGCAACAGCGGTTGTTTTAATTGGAAGCCGAGTATCGGTTCATAACGAGTGGGAAGTGTCCTGCCTGACAAATCATCCCAACTTCGTGTCAAAGTGTAACTGAGAGACCATTCCGAACCGGTTATGCTTTTCTGTTTGACGCCGGAGTCAAACATACGTGCATCGGATTGTCCAGGCTGATATATACTATTTGACGGATTGTCCTCATTTTCGTAGTTTAGAGTCCCAAAAGCAGTAACGTCGAATTCGGCGGCGGCCTTGGTTATGTCTTGTTTTGCAATCGAGGGATCAAAACTAACCACTCTGATTTCAGGGCTATTGGCAAGCGTTCTCGCTAATGCTTGCTCAATTGTAACGGCAGCGGTCTGCCTGCCTGTATTAGGATCTGTTATAATTTCCAGATCTGTTATACTACTTGCCGGTGGAGAAATCGGCTTTAGCAGCCCCAAAGGTTGAGACAAGTCCTTACCTTCAGTATCGACTCGCTGCTGGGGACCCTGATTGGCTAAAGACTGTTGGTAGGAGATCAAAACACTTTGCTCATCTATTTGTTCTGAAACACAACCTGCCAATAAGAAAAAAGTGGAAAACACCAGCAGGACAATGAAGCTTGTGCGCTTAGCAGCAGCGAAAACAATAGACCATATTGAATCAACCGGCCTCTGAATGTAACCAATACATAGGAATCTTCCTTGAAAACTCATTCCTTGAGTTCCTCCATTTACTTATTTAAAGTTGGGAAAGTAACTATTACGTGCTCACCGGCCGGACGATTAGATTTGTTCGGAACCTGGATACGAACTCTCAATGTATCACTACCGGCATCGGCAACTGCTGCAATGAAAATTACATGGCCCTCAACGGACATCTTCTTGGGATTCGGAAATTCAACCTTGGCTGGATGACCACTCCTGAGATTAGCGGTTTGTTCTAATGGTACAGGAACATCGATCCATAGCGGGTCAATCCGTACAACCTGAACCACATCGTCCAGAGCATTTACTGACTCACCAGTCTCTATCTCAATGTCCTCGATTCTCCCATCTATCGGGCTTTTCAGACTCATGCGATCGATTTGTAACTTCGCTTCATCATATTTCCTTTGTGCCTGCTCATTTTGGAACACCGCCAATCGTAATGAAAGCTCAGCAATCTTCAAATTCAACCTCGCATATTCTAATTCTGAAGCCGTCACAGCTTTAGGCTTTGCCTCACGCCTCTCGAGATCCACTCTGCTTTGGGCCAGTTTAGCCTCACTTGCCTGTATTTGTGTTTTATCCTTGCTTTCGGCCTCAAGTTGTGCCAACCGAGCCCGTTCAACAGAATCATCCTGTTGAACCAACACATCCCCAACTTTTATCGAGTCCCCTTCTCTAAAATTAACCTTGGCAATACGACCAGCTTGAACAAAAGACAGTGTTACATCTGCACTTGGTTTCGTAACCGCCGTAATTTCATTTCCCAAGCTTGCATTTAACGGCACCGACAAGACAATACTCATAAAGAATAATAATCTAACAATCTTATTTGCATCCATATTTGATAACCTCCAAAATTTATTCAGTTGAGTCTGCCTGTTTCAAACTAAAGGAATCGTAGAAAAATCATTTTGAATTTTATTTATGTTAGGTTAAAAGTCGTTAAAAATGTATAAAAATAACCATATTATCGTGAATTTGCAAAAACTGAAATTGCCTAAATTAACACTTCTATGGTAGAAAAAAAGCTTTTATTTTTATACATCCAGAACCATACTATATAAAGATATTATCGGTAAAACAGCAACTCATTATCAAAGAAGGATTGATTTTTTTTCCTAATCGACTCGTTATAGATAATGAATATATCTTTGCCTGGTTCAGATTATACCTCTTAATAGAGGTTATCCTTCTCTTTATGATTGCATATAAACAGTTCCGTTTGACTGATATTATATGTTGTCACCTTTATATGAATAGGAACGAGTTGTATTAACACCACTTTTATATATGCAGGGAGTTAAGGCCGAAAAGGGTATTATTTCAGCTAAAACATAAGGTATGACACTCCACCTCCGGGAGATTCTTATTGACGTTTCTTAGATAATCCTGTAAAAATTTCTTGAAATCGGACCTAATGGATAAATGGAGAGAAAGTTACTATTATCTCTCACCGAGCTTTCTCTGTCATAATTAATGTTCTTATGGAGTCAGTCTATAACAAGGGTGCCTTGGATTTAATTCCAACACCCGAGTCTATTTACTCTCAAAAATACAAATGAGCCAATCATGAACACATTCACAGCTAAGACATCTCCCCTACCATGGTGGGCCGCTGGAATTCCGCTGGGACTCGTGCAGGTCCTGGCAATTAGCTTAGTGAAACCATTGGATGTTTCTGCACAATTATCACTATCGGCGGTTCCGTTTACTATGACAATGTTCGGCTTCGGTATGCTTGAGGCATACCTTGCATATCCCAAAACACCTTGTGGAGTTATACAGGGACAGTGACATGGAAAATCCCATTGTAGGTCTTATCGTTGGTTCAATCTTTGGGACTTGTTTAGGGATAGGTTTCGGACTTACCGGTTTCTGCCCCGGCACAGGTCTGGCTTGCGCCGCCTCGGGCCGAATCGATGCTTTGACTGCTGTTATAGGGATGTTATTTGGTGCTCGCGCGTATACACTGATTTATCCTTCAATAATTATGCCACTTGAAAAAATTGCTAATTTCGGCAGAATTACACTGCCGCAAATCACAGGTGCTTCTGCAGCCTCCTGGATTACTCCGATTCTCGCTACAGGCTCATTGGCCCTATTTATGACAGGGTCAAAAAAACCAAAAAACACCAAGGCAAAAAAACAAAATATTAACGAAGACTTTTTTGATTCTGTGAGCCCGATACCGATTCCCAAAAAACGGGATTCATATATCAGAAAAGACTATGTCAGAGCTACCCGGTTTATTCGTCGATTAAAAAACCTCTTGTTTATAGTTATAATGCTGTGCCTTCTATTGCTTCAAACATCCTTTTGGATAGTTAACATCGGGCACATTGCACCTGACCAAAGCACAAGCACCAATGCACCTACTGTGCTTGTTAACAACGAGAAACAGCCTGATACAGTTACTAAGCAGAACGCGACAATACCGAAACAGCTTACGGGATTAATAGTGGAAGGGCCCGCGAAAGAATCGAAGACGCTGGAACTTTTTGGTTTTGACATAACTTTTAAAGATATCACTTCAGTTACAAACATTACAAACATGATACTAATATTCGCCTCTGTACTTTACGGCTTGATAATGTTTTGTGGCATAGCAGCTTCGTTTGGAGGAGGACTTGGAGGTCTTAGCCTTATATCTCGGGCATTTGTTTATTCATTGGTTATGTTAATTCTACTTCTGCCATGGCAGTTTTTCTTTAGCTGCATAGTTATCGGTGCCATATATACACCTCGGGAACTAATCATGTGGTGCGAAACCGATATGACAGATACATTTGGCACTACCCTCCTATATCTGCGTTTCGCCGGTTACTCAACCCTGGTTTTCATACTTCTAATAATTGCACAGTTCCACAGTTTCTTGTGGAGCAAAGCCATTCTTAGCAGATTCGAATAAGAAATGTAGTCTTATATGTCTAATCCAGTTTTTAATTAACGCCTATGCTCTGAATCAGCGTAAAGCAAAAATTAAAAAGGAGATAAAAAAAATATAATACCAATTGTATATAGTAAGTGTGCTTGTATGTGTCATTTCGAGCGCAGCAAAGCGGAGTCGAGAAATCTGTTTTGAATAGATTTCTCCACTTCGTCCCCTGGGGACTCCGGTCGAAATGACAAAGGCGCAAATTTTAATCACGATTGGTATAAGATACATTTTGGCACATTTTAAGTAGATTTCGGATAGAATTCTTTCCTGCGAATTATCTTCTACCTTGAAGTATTTTTCTGAAAAACCCTTTTTTAATCCAAAAAACGTGTATATTGGCTTCAAAAATTAAGTAGTAACCACAGTAGACAAAAGGTGGGCTTTTTGCTATAATTTATTAGGTATTGTGTATTTGTTCTTCGGCTCCGACATGTTAAATGTCGCAAAACATCGGTTTTGTTCAGGAGAGCGGAGATGGGACCGGAAAAATGTCCATTCTGCGGGCAGGAGATTGACACTGAATCTGCCAGGTGTTTCTTTTGTGGGGCAGATCTGGATGAAACATCGGTTGAAAGACGTCTTGAGCAACTTCAAACAGAAAATAACAAAAAGTCTGCCTTAAAAGCAAGGTGTCCGCTCGTTTTAAAAATTGCTGTTGTTGTTATTTTGATTTGTATTGCTCTTTTTTCAAGCACTTCGAAAAGAAATCCCAAATCCAGTGAAGCAAGTCTGCCCGAAGGATCAACATCAATGGTCCGACTGAACGCAAAGGTCACTTTTACAGGAGCAAAATTCATTATTTCCAACAACGACTCATTTGATTGGATAAATGTTGAACTTCGAATAATGCCAGAAACTATCGGGAGCAATTTTAGCCTCAGAGTTCTAAAAATACCTGCAGGAGAAGAACAAACGGTTCGCGCAGCGGAGTTTACTATGCATGATGGTACCAATTTCAATCCATATACAATGAAACCTAAAAGATTCTGGATTTGGTGTGACACTCCAACAAGGGAAAATGGTTCTTACTTCGCCGGATGGAAATGAAATCTGTAGAAGTGTTTAACAAAGCTAAATCCTGTACGAATTATATGCATCCTATATAAAATAGGGCACTTCATACACCTTTTTCAGAAAATCCGAAACGACTATTACTGCAAACGATTTCGATTACCGGAGCAGGCTTAACTTCGAGGGGTATTACTCTGATTTTTGATTGTTCGTAAGATTAACCAGCCCAATTACAGCAGCTCGCTTGACAAGATCAACCAAGTTATCTACACCAAGTTTTTGCATAATACGAGCGCGATGTGCTTCAACGGTCCTTATGGAACGGTGGAGCAAATTCGCTATTTCCTTGCTGCTCCTGCCTTCGATGACCAGTCTCAATATTTTCACTTCGCTCCTGGTCAAAGGGTTGTCTCTAATGGAATCAATAACTGTATTATATCGGAGTAATGATTTAACTTTCCGTAAAAAAGTTTCCGTCTCCAAAGGCTTTTCTATAAAATCCACCGCTCCGGCTTTCACGGCAGAGACAGCCGTCGGGATATCGCCATAGCCGGTTACTACTAAAACAGGCAGCCAAGGGGCAAGTTGTTTGGCTTCTGTCAAGAGCTCTATACCGTTCATTCCCGGCATTTTCATATCAGTGATAAGTAAATCACATCTTTGAATCTCCAATTGTTCGAGGCAATCGGCTGCATTAGCAAAACAACTTACTTTTAAGCCGAGCTGTTCAAGGGTCTCACCGACTACTTCACGTACTTTCGGTTCATCGTCAACAAAAAAGATATATCGATTATCACCATTTATCATTGTTACTTAGCTACTACCTTTCGTCTTTGTTAATAGGCAGCGTGACGAAGAAAGTTGAACCCTTGCCAAATTCACTCTCGACGCGTATTTTGCCGCCGGCACGTGATACGATATCCTGTACAATGCAAAGCCCCAGACCTGTACCTTGACCGGCTGGTTTGGTTGTGAAAAACGGCTCAAATAGCCTCTCAAGATTCTCCGAAGCGATACCGCCACAATTATCACAAAACCGCAGCTCAATGTGATCATCCTTTTCCTCTCCGCTTATTACAAGCTGTCGATTTTCCTTATCTTGCCCTTCCTGCATAGCATTGTCAACCAGGGAAAAAAACAGTTGCTCCATGTCTTTGTCATTTGAATATATATGCGGCAATTTCTCCATACCTTCGAGATGGAGAGAAAAACTTGAGCGCTGAGCACTTTCATTTAACAAGTTCACGATTCTCGAGGCAATAGTTTTCAAGTCAACTTCCTTGGAAATTTTCCCGGACGATTTTCTCGCGAAACTGCGTAATCTATCGACCACTGAAGTAATATTCGAGATCTCAGTCAAACTGTCTTTGAGTTTTTCTGCAATAGTCTCCGGTGAAGAGGTTGTTTCCAGTTTTGTCAGCGCATTTTCAATTAACAGACGAATGACGGTAAGAGGCTGCGTCAGTTCATGAGCGGCGGTAGCACTTAACGTTCCTAATGAAGCAAGCTGCTCAGTCCGAGCCATTTCTTCCCGGTATCTGTCAAGCTCCTGTTGTGCCTGTTTAAACTCAGTAACATCTCTTGCTAATACCATCGCAGCCATTACTTTCCCACTCGCGTCTCTCAATGGTTCAACGGTCGTATTGTACCATCGCTGTTTGCCCTGCACCTCAGTAGCTGAGATCAGATTCATTCCCTGCCCCGTTTTTATTACTTTTCGCACATGTGCGACCCGGCTGTCGGCGTATTTCTTAGGGAACAGGTCCCACACTGTCTTTCCTGAATAGTCTTCCGGATCAACTGCCAAGCGCCTTGCCGCAGTTCTGTTCATAAATAAAAACACGCCGTTCTCATCGATAGTGGCGATAGTTTCACCCGCACTTTCCACAAGCGTCCTGTACTTTTCCTCACTTTCGCCCAGAGCATCTATGGCTTTTTTACGCTTAGTGACATTCGTATTCACTTCAAGGCAGGCAATAATATTTCCGTTAGCGTCTCTCATGGGATTGGCAATATTCTCCCAGTAAGTCATTTCACCTGAAGGCAGCACTACTTTCCTTTCTGCACTATGAGATTTGCCGTCTTTATATGCCAATTCTACAGGACAACCATCGCATATCCTGTCTTTTCCCTCATAAGCAGCATAGCATTTCTCTCCAATGTGATTACCTACATATCTTGTTATGTACTCGTTTTGATAAATAACCGTGTAATCCAAATCGCGAATAGTAACGCCGTTTTCCATAACCTCCAGTATAGACTGAAGCCTGTTTTTCTCTTTGAAAAGTTCTTCCTCCATCTCCTTAATTCGGGTGATATCAGTCATTATGGCAAAGCTGCCCCTGAATTGGCCGTCCTTATTAAAAATTGGTTGTGGAGATAGATAAATATGGAACTTTCGCCCATCCTTTCTTGTGTTCCTAATCTCGTATGGCTCAGCAATTCCCTTTCTCCTGAGAAGCAACTGTTCCGTCATTATCTCTCGAGAATCTTCGCCATAAAATTCCATCCAATGTTTTCCAATCATTTCACCCTGTGAGTATCCCAACATTTCCGCGCACTTACTGTTGACATAGACAAGCATGCCGTTCTCATCAACCTGGGACAGGCCATCGTTCATTGTTTCCGCTAACATTCTATAATGTTCTTCAGATTCTTTAAGTGCCTGCTCTGCCTTCTTGCGATCGGTGATGTCCTCACCAAAGGATTGAAAAGAAACAGCGTGGCTCTGATCGTCAAAGATTGCCCGATTAGTCCATCGCTGCCAACGGACTTGGCCGTCCGGAGCAGTGACTCTGTGCTCAAGCGTCATTAACAGCGAATCGACTGTAAGTGACATAATATTTTCCGTAACGGCTTGCCTGTCATCTTCGGGAATCAAAAATTTGAAGTTGTTGCCGACCAGTTCTTCGCTGGTCTTATCGAAGTATTCGCAGTATGCAGTATTGACAAAAGTAATCTCTCCGTCCGGCAGAAAGCTGCACAGCAAAACAGGCGAGTCCTCCACCACTGAACGGTATCGCTCTTCAGATTCTTTCAATGCCTGCTCAGTCTTTTTGCGTTCGGTGATGTCAATGTTTGTACCAACCATCCTCAGGGCTGAACCATCATCGCTATATCTTACCACTTTCCCACGGCCTAAAACCCATATATAATCGCCCGACTTAGTTTCAAGGCGATACTCCAATTCAAAGGAGCCTTTCTTTCCATCTTTTACATGTTCATCAAGGGCTTTAAATACTAAATGCTTGTCGTCCGGATGGATTCGCTTTTCCCACTCTTCTCGCGATGCACTCAGTTCGTGCGGTTCATAACCTAACATCGTTGCGTGACGAGGATTTCTATATACTTCATTTGTTACAATATTCCAGTCCCATAAGGCATCGTTAGTTGCCTCCATTACTAATCGGAATGTCTCCTCGCTTTGCTTAAGTGCCTCCTTCATCTTTTTTTGCTCTGTGATATCCCAGAAAATACCCAGCACACCCACCACATTTCCCTGCTTATCTCTAACAGGTTTTTTGACCGTCTGGACAAATGTTTCTTTGCCCTGCTCTAAATACTTCTCTACAATCTCTTCTGTTTCCCCCGAATCCATCACTCTTTTGTCGTCCGCTCTGTACTTTTCAGCAAGTTCTCTGGGGAAGAAATCATAATCTGTTTTTCCAACAATATCTTCAGATCCGATCTTTAAATCACGAGCGAGGTTTTCATTACAGGAGATGTATACCGAATCCTTGTCTTTAAGGAATATCTTTTGTGGAATATTTTCAAGAAGAATTTTGTACTTGAACTGGCTCTGAAGTAATTCACTTTCTGTTTCCCTGCGATCGGTAACATCTCTAAAAATACCCATCAAACACCGTTTGTTTTTCCACTTTACCGGAAAGCAAACGACATCGGCATAAAAAATATTGCCTTCTCTTCTCTTAACCTGGATATCTCTGGCGAGCGACGGTTCACCCCCCGATTCTTTAGCAAATCCATCCAAAATATAAGACAGTTGTTCTTTGGGATGAACATCCGTAACTCCCAGCTTTTTTATTTCTTCCGGGCTGTAATCAAGCATCCGACAAAATACGTCGTTAGCCATATAGAATTCTTTGGTATCTACATCTACTAAGACTACTCCATCAACTGAATCATCAAGAATTGTTTTAATAGTATATTCAGATTGTATTCCCTCCTTAGTACCAAGTTCACATCCTGCCTTCTCAAGTTGCGCAATACGACTACGCAAAGAATTCAACTCCTTAAGCAAATCTGATTTAGTTTTACGCTCATCCCCTATCATATCTCCATTCCCCTCTCAAACAACACCTTAAGCTCCTTCCCACAGCGCTGTTAATTGCAATATTAAGCTGTCTAACCTGTATTAAGACCTTCCACCCTCTTGTGCTTTCAGGCATATTTTATCCACAAATAACATTTAAATTTAAGATGTCAAGCTGAGATTGTTAAAAATTCCGGCACAAACAGAGAACATTAAAGGATTTTTTGCGTATAGAATTTCACAATCCCGGCCGATAATGATTTATGGAGGAAAAATGAAGAAACAAAAAATAACAAAGTATATTTCCAGGTTTTGGAAAGAATGGCGACTGACCATCTTTTTTATCATTTTTGTCGTCATACCGGTCAAATCAAGCCTGGCGGATTGGAATTGGGTACCTTCAAGTTCAATGAATCCTACTATTTTGGAAGGAGACCTGATCTACGTAGACAAATTAGCATACGACTTAAGATTCCCACTCACAATGCATCGCCTTGCCAAATGGTCGGACCCAAAAAGAGGAGAGATAGTCATCTGTTTTTCTCCCGATGATGGCACCCGGTTAGTCAAGAGAGTAATAGCACAGCCGGGTGATACTGTCGAAATGAAAAACAATACGCTGTACTTAAATGGGGAACCACTCCATTATAAAAGCCTCGATTCGAACTACACGAAATATCTGCCCCGGAAGTTCAAGGACAAATCTATATTCGCCATGGAGGATTTGGATGGCTCTGCTCATGCGATAATGAGCGTCCCTTCGGTCAAAGCAATGCGGAATTTCGGGCCAGTCACAGTCCCTCAGGGCAGCTATTTCGTCATGGGCGACAACAGAGACTGCAGCAGGGATTCGAGGTTTTTTGGATTCGTGGAGCGAACACTTATCGTCGGAAAAGCCAAAGGCATCATCGGCTCTTTCGATATTACCGACAAATATCAACCCAGATTTAAGAGGTTCTTTGTCGGCTTGAAATAAATCAATATGACGGTTGTATTTTCTCTGCCTCTCGCATCAATATGATTCAAACGGCACTATAATGGAGTCCATGCAGCTAATCATGTCGTAACGCCACAACAGGATCAACCTTGGCTGCTCGAAGTGTAGGATATATTCCCGCAGTCAGGCTGACTACTATCGAAAAGGCAATCGCTCCAAGAGACAGCCACCAGGGAAAGCTGAAATAACTCATGTCGGGAACTCCCTGCCCGACTGCAATACTATTGATAATGATATTAATGACCATACTCACTATCCATCCGAGAGCAAGCCCGAAAACGCCGCCCATAAAACCGATGACTCCCGATTCGAAGAAGAATATTTTCTTCACATCTTTGTCACTTGCTCCGACGGCTTTCATGATTCCAATCTCTTTGTATCTTTCCAGAATGGACATCACCATAGTATTGATGATCCCCAACGAGGCAACGACAATCGCTATCATCCCAACGGCGAATAAAAACAAATCCATGAAAATAAACACGGTCCTGATTTCTTCGAGCTGGTCCATAAGAGCGAATGTCTCAAAGCCCAAATCTTCCATCCGCTTTCTGACAGGCTCAACATATTTCGGCGAAGTCAGCTTGATTCCAATCGTAGAATAGCCCTGTGCCTGCTGCGTTGAGGCAAATAAATCCGATATGCTGGTAAGGGGTAGTTTCTTCATTTTCTTAGAAGTGCCGTGTGGAATACATACATCGCTTCGCATGAGCATTGGGCCGCTTATGCCCATTCGTTCGGTCACACCCACGATAGTGAAGGCGTAGCTCTGCCTGGAAAAAGGCAACCCCTGCCCCCGGAGAAAGGATAGAATGTTTGGAATATTGGCAAGGCTAAAATCAACAGCCAGCGTCGAAACCTCTATTTCCTGGCCGATAGCTTCTTCCGGCTTTTTTATATCTAAACGCCGAAGCAGGGAATCACTTATGATTAATGAATTTTCCTCATCGGATGTATAGAACGTCCCCGCCCGGAAGTTCACGATCCCGGATTGACATATCTTAGCGGGCAGGACCTGGATCAGGCTGAATTCCTCATCATCTCGGAATCGAACCATAGCAGGAAAACGCATTTCCGGAAAGGCCCATTCCACGCCTTCAATCTTAGTAAGCTCAAGAATAAAATCATCATCCAAAAAACGCTTCTGTTGGCCTGCTTTTTCCTGCGCGTTGGGATCCTGTGGGAATTGATTGTCCCGGCCGTTGTCCGAGCGTTGATAAACACCGAGATAATTGAAAAGCTCAAGTTTGTTAAAATTTTCCGTCACATTCTTCTGCATTCCTTTGCCGAATGCGAACATGCAAACCAGAGCTCCGATTCCTATCACTACTCCGAATGTTGTCAGGAAAGTACGCAGTTTCTTCTTCCGAAGGTTGGAAAATGACTGTTCAATGTAGTCGGAAAATCTCATTTTCTTTTATCTGATCGTTTCCTGTTCCACTACTTTCCCGTCACGCAGGCGAATAATGTCATCAGCGAATTCCGCCAGCAGTGACTCTTCATGGGAAATCATTATTACGGTTAGGCCCTGTTTTTTATTCAAGTCCGACAGCGTTTGTGCGATTTGGCCCGAGATTTTGCTGTCCAGGTTGCCTGTGGGTTCATCGGCAATGAGCAGCTTTGGCTGATTAATCAGGGCACGAGCGATGGCGACCCTCTGCTGTTCGCCGCCGGACAGCTCGGACGGGCGGTGGTCCTTTCGGTCATATAATCCCACCTTGTCGAGGACCTTCGCCGCCCTTTCGATTCTTTCTTTTTTGGGCACATCGGCAAAAAGTAGCGGAAAAGCTACATTCTCCAAAGCGGTATAGGATGAAATAAGGTTGAATGACTGGAATATCATGCCGACCTGATAACGCCGGTAAAGAGCCAGTTCTTCTGAGTCCAGTTCAGAGATAAATCTGCCCTGAACTTTGATTGTTCCTGATGAGGGGGTATCAAGCCCTCCCAAAAGATTCATCAAAGTGGATTTACCCGAACCGGAAGGGCCTGTTATTCCTCGGAATTGCCCTTCTCTCAAAGACATATAGACATCCCTGAGAGCTACAACCTCAATCTTGCCGGACGAATAGACCTTCGTTAAATCTTCCGTTTCGACAAAGATATCAGAATCCATGCTTAATCCTGTCAGTTATGACAGTCGCTTGCTTTTATCGGCTTTTCTTTTCCAGAATCGACTCGATTTCGTCCATAGTTCGATTCATCGCTGTCATCGTTTTGTTGAAAGGCTCAGCGCCGGTCATGTCCACTCCGGCTTTTTTCAATAGCTCTATTGGATAATCAGAACCGCCGGATGATAAAAATTCAATGTATTTTTCAACCGCACCTTCTTCTTTGCCCAGCACCTTTTCGGCTAAGGCTGTAGATGCGGTAAAGGAAGTCGCATACTGATAAACATAGAAGTTGTAATAGAAATGTGGAACGTATGCCCATTCAACCGTGTACAGATCATCGATGTGACAAACTCCCTTTTCGTGGCCATAGTATTTCTTTAAAATTTCCCCGTATAGTTCATTGAGTACATCCCCGGTTAGTGGTTCACGTCGTTCGGCTTTCTCGTGAATACGCAACTCGAATTCGGCAAATTGTGTCTGGCGGAAAACCGTGCCTTTGATTCCGTCTAAATAATTCATTAACAAAGACAATCTCGTATCGTCGTCCTTGATTTTTTCAAGCGTTTTGTGAATCAAAAGGGCCTCGTTAAATGTGGATGCGACTTCGGCGACAAAAATCGAATAATCGGCTGTCGGATATGGCTGGCTTTTGTTCGCATAATAGCTATGCATTGTGTGGCCAAGCTCGTGAGCTATTGTGCTGACATCGTCGTACCGGCCGTTGTAATTCAAAAGGATATATGGATGAACATCGTAGGCGCTGCCGTTGGAATAAGCACCGGCTCGCTTACCCGGAGTGGGATAAACATCGATCCAGCGTTTTTCAAAAGCTTCTGCAACGACTTTTTTATAATCCTCGCCTAATGGAGTCAACGAATCGAGAATAAGCTCTTTTGCCTGATCAAAGGTGTATTGTAAATCGATACCTTTGACTACCGGGGCATACACATCAGAATATTTTAATGTCTCTACGTCCAGCATTCGCTTTTTCAGATTCAGATAACGATGAAATGAATCCAGATTGTTGGTGACATTCTCAATAAGAACCATATAGACCTCTGTCGGAATGTTATCCTGATTCAGAGCGCTATGCAGCGAAGATTCATAATTGCGCGTGCGGGCATAAAACATATCCTTTTTTACATTCGCATAAAGCTGTGTGCCGAAAGTTCCTTTGAACTTATCAAAGACTTCCCAGAATGCCTGAAATACCGCTTCTCTGTCACTTCGATCAGGCAAAGCTCGATAGCGAGCGTATCCGGCCTTAGTCAGCTCAGCCTCGGTGTCGTCGCTTAATTCAATTTTCGAATAAGGCAGTTCCGCATTGCTAAAGACTCCATAGATCGAGGACGGCCCATCATCTAACAGGCCTGCCTCGGCCAATATCTTTTCTTCTTTTTCTGATAATGTGTGAGGCTTCTTACGCAGTATATCATAAAGAGGCATTTTATAGATTTTCAGCCCTGGTTCCTGCTCGATAAAAGCATCGATTTTCTGTTTGTCCATCCCGGCAATTTCCGGTGTGATAAATGCTGCTTTAGAGCTGTAATCGGTACCGAGCTGCTGCATTTCCTGCTTCATTGCCAGATACTTCGAGTCGCGTATATCCTCATCAGACTTCATCGAAGCATAGCTGAACAGACGACCGAACTCCTTTGAAATGTCGCTGTTAAACTCGAGACAAGCCAGCAGTTCAGATGCCGAGTCTGCCAGCTTGCCCTTATACTTTTCTATCTCGTCAAACTGAGCTGTGAGCTTTTCTTTGGCCTCGTTCCATGCCTGCTCTGTTGCATAGAGATCTTCCAGCTTCCATTGATATTCCGTTTGAACTTCCGATCTTTCACGGGTTTGGCACAGAACCTGAGTTTGCGAAAATGCGAGAAGTACAGTTAAAACTATGACGAATATTTTTGAAAACTTATCCATAATAGGCTCCTTGTAAAAATTTATTCACAATTACCCATGTATATCACTAATACACAAGTTACTATATCTATGAACGTATTCTAAGGTTCACTGCCGGTTATTGTCAACTGTACAATCCGGAACCTTCAATTAGAGTGTCTTTTGAGGAGAATTATTGTGCCGGTCAACGAAACACCTATGGATTTATTGCACCACCAAAGATTCGAACATCATCAATCAGGCCGGCAAAGAAATAATCCGCGCTTAGCCTTTTTCCAGCGCCGAAATACAAACCCCCATCTGAATTTTCCAACCCTGTTATGGGAGAATTGTCTTTTGCAACCTCTGCACTATCGGCGTATTGACATCGGTATGACCCATCCCATACAAAACCGATATGGTGCCACTCGCCATCGGCGACCGGGAACTGCGAGGCAAGCGATTTACCGGATCGGCCGGTTGTTTTCAGTTCGGTCATAAATGTGCCATCGGATGGATTCGTAGATAGCCAGCTCCTGCCGGTGCCGGTCCCGTCTGCCTGAGAGATAAAGACTTGCCCTGTCGCCTCTGTTTTGATCCATACAAATATACTGAAGGGACCATCTGCCGGATTCAAGACGAAATCTGTACTGACATAATCATCAGTACCATCAAACTCCAGCGCTCCGGCTAATCTACCACTTTCAGGCTTCCAGATCGGATCGCCATGAAGGGTGCCAACTATACCACTAATACTATCACAGGCGGTGTTACCCTCGGTCTCGTCAAGTCTCCAGTGCGCTATCAACGGTGCATCTTCCAGCCAGCTATCGGAACTAATCACTTCCTTTACTTCCATAATCTTAACGCGGCACCGGGCCTTTTGAGCAAACTCCTGTGCGTCACTAAGGGTCCCGACACTTCGCCCCCAATGGTATGGTATGGCCAAATCCTGTTTTATGTATCCCGTTGCCTCAGCCGCTTCAGCAGCGTTCATAGTATAGGCGCCACCGGCAGGCAATATCGCCACGTTAATATCCTCAAGAGCTTTCATTTCGTCCGTCAGGTCAGTGTCACCGGCACAGTATATCCGTTGTGATCCGATCTATATTATGAACCCGACCCAGTTATTCGATTTCGGATGATTGGTCTTGTTCGTGTTGTAAGCCGGTACAGCAATGATACGAACACCGTCGGTTTCGATTATCTGCCCCGGCGAAATTGCCTGGCCACTGCCGTAACTTGCGATAACACTGGCGGCGGCGATGAGCTTCGTTTGCGGCCCTGAAACCTTCGCTATATCCGATGTCGAATAATGGTCACCATGGGTATGACTAACGAGGACCAAATTCGCATCGCCGGGCGATTCGTTCAATGAAACCGGATCAACATAAATTACTACGTTTTCAGTCCAGATTTTAATACTCGCATGGCCCAACCACTTGATGTATACAATTTCTCCGTATTCTACGAACCAATTTTCGGCTAAAACTGCTATGTCCTTCCAACCAACTATGCCGTCACCAATAGCTGGTGCTATATCAAAGTTTGATTCATTCCGGAGCCAGAATTTAGCTAAAAAAGAATAATCCGTAAAATCTACTATCCCATCCAGATTAAGATCAACTAATCTCTGGCTTGCACCGTGCGATACACCCGTGAATCCAAAACCACTTATGCGGACCAATGTAAGAACAATACTCAGTATAATTATTTTTTTCTTCATTTGACTCTATTTAAAGATTTTCTCAGCGCAGCTAATTTGAAAAAACTGCCGGTATCTGATTTATAATGATCGGAAGATCCCACAAGGATTCGCATATAGCCTCCTCTTTTTCAGGCCTTGTAGCGTAAAGAAGATACTATAATTATGATACTTTCTGAGTCCTATTTGTCAAGAGAATTACGATACACGTCTGTTTTTTAGGTGCTGTTGTGCCCATATAGCAAGAGCTGAGCCGACCAACAGAACGATCCCGAAAAGTAGCTGCAGAAGATTTAAAGATTCGCCGAAGACGAGATAGGAAATCGCAAAAACGACAAACGGCTGCGCTAGTATCACAAGCGCTGGAATGGTAGCCCCAATACGCCTCATCGCAGCATAATACAGCACATGACCCAAAGCTATGCACAACACTCCGGAAATCACGACACACATCCATTGCAAAGGGCCCATCTGCACACAGTCCCCCGGGTTGCCGAATAAAAGTGTCAGTACGAACAACCCTGCAACCGTGTATATGCTTATCACCGAAAATCCGTGGCAAGAGTCCGTATCCTTAAATGCAATTCTCACAGATAATGTATACACTGCCCACATAAAGGCCATTGCAAGGGCAAGAATTATGCCGGTCATAGTCTTTACTGCAGCGAAATCCTCCTTGAAATACATTACGCCCAACACTCCTATAGCCGAAAGTGTCAATCCCAGCCGGAAACGTTTACTCCTAGCTAATGGCCTTTCCTCGGGAAAGAATATAAGTGAAAAACCTGCTATCCAGATAATGTTAGTTTTAATCAGCAGGACCATAAATGCCGGGCCGATGTAATAAAAAGCACCGGCATAAAAACTTTGCATCACAAGATTTGCCATAGCCGGTACGACAGCTTTTCGCCAGATTCTTTTTTCAAATCTGTTTGTCTTAATAGAAAAGAAAAGAAACGGCAGCCAGAACAAACAGGCCACCAAATATCGAAGCAGATTTTGGGTCCACGAATCCAGATAGCCCGTCAGGTATTTAACGAAGATTGGCCCCAATGACCAGAAGGCCACGGTGCCGATCAGGGCCAGGGTCGCTGAGAAATCGACGTTTCGAGTGTCACTATATGTTTTCAATAAGAACCACGGATCTATTTTAATATTCAATAATTCAACATAACATGTCGATCGCTATTTTTGCGACCTCTCTGTGAGCTTTCTTCGCAGCTAACGGCTCGACTAATTGGATCAGTGTACTACTGGTCCGAGTCAGCTTGTCCCTGTCTTCCAAAAGCATCTCAATGCCATTAACGATCGGCTCAACGGGGCTAAAATACGGCATAAATTCCGGCACCAATTCTCGACCGGCCAGGATATTTACCAAAGACAGGTATTTCGTTCTTACAAGCCATCTGCCAATCAAATGCCATAGTATTTTGCTGGATTGATACATTATCACCATTGGGCAACCAACCGCCGCCACCTCCAGAGTAGCGCTGCCGCTGGCCACAATCGAAAAGTCGACCGCCCCGGCGGTTTTATGAACGGAATCAATACTATATTGACACTCAAAGTCGGGCATTTGTGCAGCTTCTAATATCTTCTGCCGCTCGGTATCCACAGCGACGGTGACAAATGTGGCTGCAGGATATTTCTCCTTTAGATGCATAGCTATCTGCTGCATCGGTCGCCAAAGCGAATCTATCTCGGCGCCACGCGAGCCGGGCATAAGGGCGATTCGGGCCTTTTTAGGCTCGAAATCTTCATACTTTTTATGTTTTGCCGAATCAATATCCAGTTTATCGAGAAGTGGATTGCCCACAAAAACCGCATCTATACGCCGTTGGCCGAACCAATCCTGCTCGAACGGCAGTATACAGCAGAGTTTATTGCAGTTTTTCCGTAGTTTGCTCATGCGCCAGCGACCCCAGGCCCAAAGTTGCGGGGCGACATAAAAGAGAGTTTTTATACCTGCTTTTTTTGCAGCTTTTGCTATATGAAAATTGAATGCAGGCGAATCACAAACGATTACCAAATCAACTTTATTCCCAACCAGATAACGAGTTAATCGCTTTATCAGCCGATAGAAACTAACAACGTGACCAAAGGCCTTGTATATCATAACCGCTTTGCCGGAGGTGCTTTCGAGCAATTCGCAGCCGGCCTCAGCCATTTTTGGACCTCCCACGCCGACAAAATCGATGTCGTAACCGCTTTGTTTCAGAGAAGTTATCAAGCCCGCACAATGGGCGTCGGCGCTTGGCTCGGCGGCACTGATAAAAACACGATACCTTTTCTTCTGTTCAGACATTGCCGTATTTGTTAACAAGATTTCCCCGAAACAGCAATACTTATTTCGCTGAACCTAACTCTAACTTCGCAGTAAAATTACTGAATTTATGTGATTTTTGGAAAACAGCAAACATATATCCTACTAATTTAGTAGATTTAATTAAGATTTATATGGATGAATTAATAGGAATACCTAAAAAAGATAAGGAAGATAATTATGAACAAACGAGAATTATTAATTGCAGTATTGGCAGTTTTGGCGGTAATCTTAGTGGAACAGCGGAGTCAACATCTTAGGTTCTGGCATGGACTATCGGCAAAGCGGGCTTTCTTTAATAAGACCGGATGATTGTAAATTTGATGTTAACGAAACAGGAGCAAACATCCATAGTTGGGCAAACGTGATATTGTAGTTGTGATGAACATTTGAGACACGCAAGAATAACCGCTGTGTGATTATTGGAAAAGGAGATAAATCATGAGCAAGTTACTATATATCCAGGCCTCGCCTCGAGGAGAGCGATCATATTGCATTCGTGCCGCCGATGCTTTTATCGAGGCATACAAAAAAGAACATCCGGACGATCAGATCGTGACATTAAACGTCTTCAATGAAAATATTCCCGCTTTTGACGGTTTTACCGTCCAGGCCAAATACGCCGTTATGCACGGCCAGGAACATTCGAAAGAGCAGCTCAAGGCATGGCAGAAAGTCGAGCAGGTAATCGAGCAGTTTACCTCCGCCGATAAATACGTCCTCGCTGTTCCCATGTGGAATTTCAGCATCCCATACCGGCTCAAACAGTATATCGACAATCTGGTCCAACCGGGCTATACATTCGGTTACAGCGAAGAGAAAGGCTACGAAGGCCTTGTCACCGGTAAGCCGCTTTTGGCCGTATATTCACGCGGCGGCCAATACCAAGCCGGCAGCGGTGCCGAAGCATTTGACCTGCAGAAAAAATACGTCAAGTTGATATTCGGCTTCATCGGCTTTAATGATATTAAATCCGTCATCGTTGAGCCGACTTTGCAGGGCGGCCCCGATGCGGCACAGGAAAAACTTGCCGAAGCAATCAAACAGGCCAAACAAATCGCCGTTGACTTTTAAATCTCAATCCCTTATACTATTGTTAAGCGAGTAAGCAGCCGGAAGTACCAGCAGCAGGATATTTTCCCAAAAACTCGCCTACGGTGAATGTACAGCCGCACATAATAGCATATATGACGTATTTATAATATGTGCCGTTCTTTGAGGAGAGACTCATCGACCAAAATTGAAAGGATGAAAGATGAATATATCCATTCGATTATTCAAGGTTCTATTTATCTGTATCTTATTCACAAATTGCATACAGGCCGGAGATGTGAATGATTTGAATATCGGGGAGAAATCTGCCGTAACTATCGAATTGACGAAGCTAGTGCCGTTTCTAAAAAGTTAGTTTAAGTTTTAAAATTTTTCCTATTGGTA
>CAZFOQ010000006.1:0-54517 GCA_964520535.1 uncultured Pirellulales bacterium
AGAATCAAACTGAAAAAACTATACCCGACACTGTAGCGTGGACAGGATACTAGTTCGAAATGACAGAGTCTCATTTTAGCCCGATAGATGCAGCTTGATATCCCACGTGCTAAAGCTACAATAGGGCAATGGTCAAAGAAAAAGATAAATACACAACGATTCGGGAAAAGATAAAAGATTTTCCCGCCGGGCCGGGTCTGTATTTTATGAAAGGCTCCGGTGATAAAGTCCTCTATATCGGCAAGGCCAAAAATCTACGTTCGAGGGCAGCCAGCTATTTCCAGCCGGGCAGCGATTTGATTTCAACACGCGGGCCGAAAATCGCAGAGATGATAGCAAAAGTCGAAAGCGTTGACTTTTTGGAGTCTCCGAACGAAGTTGATGCCGTTTTGCAGGAAGCTCGATTAATCAAGGATATCCGCCCGCCATACAACACGGACCTGGTCGACGACAAAACATTTCCCTATCTGGAGATTACGACCGGCGAAGATTTTCCTGGAGTTTATATCACTCGAAAGCCACAGGCGCGTTCTCTAAGGGACAGGGGTAGCCGATTGTTTGGCCCTTTTACCGCGGTAAAAGACCTACGTAGTGTCCTGGTCGTGTTGCAGAAAATCTTCCGTTTTCGAACGTGCAAGCTGGAAATCAAAGAAGACGACCAGACTCGTGCTTCGCAGCGAAGCGGCGCTTCGCAGAGTAGCAAGCGCAGGTTCTTTCGTCCCTGTCTTTTATTCAGCATAAAGCAGTGCACCGCTCCATGTTCGGCCAGAATCGACAAGCAGGAATATAAGAAGCTTATCAAAGACCTTATCAAGTTCCTGCGTTCGAAACGTTCAAATATATTGCGGCAGTTAAAAAAGCAGATGGCAGAAGCATCCGAATCATTCGAGTATGAAAAAGCGGCAATGTTTCGCGACCGGATTCGTTTGATTGAACGGCTGGACCAGCGAGGTACGCCTGATGAGCACGTTCAGCCGGAAGTTTTTGCCGCTGATCCGGCCGAGGCCCTTACACAATTACGAGAGATATTAAAAACTGCTGAGCCGATCCGGATTATCGAAGGAATCGACATTGCCAATATTGCCGGTGCCGAGGCAGTCGGATCATTAGTAAAATTCATAGACGGCAAACCATTTAAGAACGGCTATCGAAGATTCAAAATCAAGACCGTTAAAGGCATCGATGATTATGCGATGATTGCCGAAGTGGTCAAACGCAGATATAAGTATGCCCTGAAAGGCGAGGAGCTTTGGCCTGACCTGATTTTAATTGACGGTGGCCTGGGACATTTGAGAGCCGCCGAAAAGGCACTGAAGCAGATGAAAGCTCCGGAGGTGAAAATTGCCTCGATCGCAAAAAAACAAGAGGATATTTATATACAAAGGGGCAGCCAACCCCTGAAGCTGGCTGCCCATTCGCCTGCCCGTAAGTTATTACAATACGTTCGTGATGAAGCACACCGTTTCGCACAGCACTATCACCACATCCTGCGAGGCAAAAAGATGCTGGGTGGAAGAAACTGATTTATTTTCTGTTATGGACTTCCTATAGGATAGATTCTTGCTGCTCCTGAGTTTTTTGCTTTTCCTGTTTTTCAGTTAAACGGTCTAATAATTCGCTTTGACTTTTTTCCAATTCCTTAATTCGCTCCATTAGTTGACCCATCTGCTTTTGTATCCTGTCGAGCATCTGGTTATCATATTTATATAACGGCTCTGATGGCCAACGCTGTGGGCGCGTGTGTGGTATGAAATCATTCCAAAAATCTGCTGGTGGCCGTGGACTTCTTTCCGTATTTCAAGAGTGCGTTGATGTTAGTTGCGGCCAAGCTGAGGCATATAACCGGAACTCGTTGGGGCACGAAAAAGTATATGAATATGAAACGCTTTGGAGAAATGCAAAACGGAGGCCGTGGTGATTAACGCCTTTTGAGAAGAAGCATCAAACCACCAAGGAATAATATAGCAATTGTTGACGGTTCTGGTATTGGCACATTACCGGAACCGGATATTACCGGATTGTCAAACTTAATGCTTAGTGCGCGGCCAACGGAATTCGGAACATTATTTTGAGGTATTTGTACGTTATCGAGACCTAACCATCCACTTGATGGATTATCAAACTCAATGCCAAGTTCGTGGCCGATTGAATCTGGAACATTATCGGCTGCGAATCTCAGGACAAATGTCTTGAATGAACCGGTCAGTTCCACGGTCTTAGTTGCAACCGTAATTCTCTTACCATTAATGTCTTGGTAGTAGAAACTCATTTTCAAGACCGTGGCGTTGTAGTTGTTCCTCGCGTCCACAGACAGCACGAACTCATCGCCGGCCTTAATCATGTAGGGTAACAGATTCCATATTGATGGGTCACCTTTACCCTGTTCACTACCCATCAAAAAAGCGATCCAGTTTCCGTTGGTTGATCCGGGTCCCATTTCCACGCCTGAATTGATAGCTACAACATCACTGCTCCAGCCGGGGACGTCTGTTGAACCAGGTTTTTCTCCATCCCAACACTGCTGTTTAGTAGTGCCGGGCAGTTCAAAACTGTAATTTGGAACCGTTACCTTTATATATGCTGCCCATGAATTTGCTGAAGCGAACAAAACTACAACAAGACTCACTAATAATCCAAATTTAGGCATAACACTCTTCCTGTGGATGACAAGAAGAAAAAGTTTACGCTTTGGTCGCAAGTTAACACTTATGTTGCAGATGTTTATGACTTACTCCCTTATGCCCGTCTCAAGCAAACCTTTATTAAACAGACAAGAATAATCTGGCAATGTTCCGAGCCTGTTATGTTCTTGTATGTTACTTTATATTCTTACTGGATGATGGTCTTTTGTTATTAAATCAAATTTTTCTAATTTCTGCTCTTCAGCAGAACCAATTCACCAGGTTCTAAGCAGAGCTATTCTTGTGGTTGCCTGTAATCTTGTTGGTAATGCCGTCAAAATTACAATCGGTAATATGAGTAGCTGAGGCGTTGTCTGGCACGATCAGCGTTAGGGCGAAAGCGACATAAAGAACCAATCTTCAAAAAACAATATTTTTTCTTTCTACTTGGATATATTTAAAACAATAATCTGCATTCCTAATTCATATTAACAATATCGTTATATCTATAAGTACCAAGTATCGGAGAAGGGCTTAAACATGAAACACGCATTTCGTCGTTTATTGGAGTATCAAAATTCAATTTTCAAATATCCGAGACATTGAAAATTCTGAATTTGTGCCATTTTAATTTATTCAGGTTTTCGATATTTTAGTTACAAATTTAACACAGTTGGCCTCAGTTTTGTTTGGCAGAGCACTTCATATCTGTCGCTGCTCGTTCTACTTTCATACAAGCTTTAATATAAAAATAAACGGAGGCATCTTCACCTTGTTTCGTGCCTGTTTTATTGCTTGTTATGCCAACTGAAGGATGTCCTTCGAATATTAAAACGACACTTTTCTATGCCTTAGCAAAATTAGTCCACCAAGACCCAACAGAACTATCGTCGCCGGCTCTGGGATTATGTAAGCCACTGCATTGAGAAATATCATTTCACCTTGCGGGGTTAGGTTATATGCTCCCTGGGGAGTGCCTTCCCTTTCCTGTGTGCCTGCAACAAAAAGCATCCGTCGTCCTCCAGCGTACTGGCCTGCTCCGTCATAATACTCTGCTCCTTGTTCCCATTCAGCGATCCACGTTGCGTCAAAGCCTGCTGCTGTGGCGATTAGTGTGCCGTTGCCCACATTGGTGGTGTTAATGAATGTGGTATCACCCGAACCGACAGTTTCATCTAAAACATCTATCAGCAGGTCGGCAAAAATAGGATGACTACCATCAACAATGTCCATCAGAGGGGCTCCGATATTATCGATCAGGTCCGTGGAATTAATCCAGTTCCAACGGTTGCTTCTGGCAAGATGTGTGCTTGATAGTATCATTGGCGCAGTGATTGAATTCCACTGAGTTGGTTCGTCACCATCATTATAATTTCCACTGTTTGAAGCTCGACTTACAATAACCAGATCGGCACTGTTCAGAGCATTTATCTTGTCGTCATCGAGAGTCTGCCAGTAGTTTCGTTGAACGTCGATGGAGTATCCTTGAGCCGTAAGAAGATCAACCCAGCCTTGGTCATCCATGATACCATTACCATCGCGGTCGATATCTTCTGAGACCCAGATGATATTGTAAGTGGCGTTAACCGGCAATGTCAGGCAAAATGCTAACACCAGAACTATCGGTATGAATCTCTTTAACATCATACCCTTCTCCTAATTGTTATAGATATACACTCTCCACTTTGGCTATAAGCCAAAAACAATAGTCGTTTTCAACAAGAGCGCAGACCGCACAACCACGGTCGTTCTTGTCTCAAACAACCTTCAATAGAACAACAAAGAATCCTAACCAAGCCTCATTCTTGTTAAAAATGTATCTATTCTTCGGGCCTGGCTTTTTTTAACCTCCTTGCGGGAATCCATTTTGAGCTGTTATTTTGAATGTATCAACCTCACTCCAGCTCTTTCCTTCACCTAACATTAGGTGATTGCCCAGGAAACATGGATATCTCATAACTTTGGAAAGTCAATAGATAAAAACTCCCCAAGTTCACATATATATTTTTACCATATTGTCTATATTTGCGTCAAGAACAATATTACAAGATGCATTAAATTTGCACTCAGATATTATAAAAACCCATAAAGTGCTTTCTGACAACGCTTTACATGTAAGTATTAGTGAACTTTTTCCAAAAAGCTCGGTTCTGAACAAATTTTTTTATAAGACTCTCTATTGTTATCTCTCTATAAAGCTCCAATTCTAAGCTTGCTCTGTTTTTTGTTCTGTATATTCTTCGCTGGTTAGGCTCTCTGATTCTGAATTTTCCTGAGACTGTTCGCTCTGAGGCTGTTCAGATCCTTCCGGATTTGCATTTTCGCCATCTGCCTGTAAAACGGGATCCTCTTTTGCATTTCCCTCTGGTGTTTCCTCAGTTTGATCCGCAGATTCCTGGATTTGCTGGTTACCCTGATCATCTGGTTCATCAGCATCTTTTTTCTGTCGAGTCTTTGTTAATTGCTCAACATCAGCGTCAGAAAGAACCTTCTCAGGACCTGTCGGTGCTCTCTGCTGGACTGGTTCGTTTGATTGCTCTTCGGCAGCCCACTGGACTCTCCGCAGACTCAAACCGATTTTACGGGAATCAGTATCAACTTTGAGAATTTTTACTTCAAGTTCATCACCAACTTTGACAATATCCTGAGGCTTATCAACCTTATGATCAGCGAGTTCGGAAATATGTAAAAGCCCCTCCAAATCCTTTTCAAGTTCTACAAAAGCGCCAAAATTAGTTATTTTTGCGACCTTGCCCTTGATTATATGCCCCGGGATATACTTTTCCGGGATAGCCCTTATCCAGGGATCTTCGGTCATTTGTTTAATCCCAAGCGATATTCGACGTTTATCTTCATTCACTTCAAGAACGATGCATTTTATATCCTGGCCTTTTTGCAGAGCTTCGGCGGGATGGCTATGTTTCCTCGTCCAGCTCAGATCAGAAATGTGTATCATGCCGTCAATTCCAGGCTCGATCTCTACAAAGGCTCCAAAGTTGGTCAAGCTACGCACCTGTGCGGTAACAATCGCTCCTGCCGGATATTTCTGTGAAGCTATCGCCCATGGATTTGTTTGAGTTTGTTTGAGCCCTAAAGAGATCTCTTGTCTTTCTTTATCAACATTCAAAACGACTACTTCGATTTCGTCGCCGAGATTTACCATTTCGCCCGGATGTGCAAGACGTCTGGTCCAACTCATTTCACTTATATGAACCAGTCCTTCAATGCCATCTTCCAGCCGCACGAAAACACCATAGTTCATCACATTTACGACTGACCCCTTTACTTTCGCTCCGACTGGATAACGCTTTTCTACATCTTCCCAGGGGCTAGATGTCTTCTGTTTCAAACCTAAGGAAATCTTCTCATGCTCTTTATCAACACCAACAACAATACACTCAATCTCCTGATCAAGCTCGACCACTTCCGAAGGATGCGATATTCTGCCCCAACTTAGATCAGAAATATGCAGTAGACCGTCAAGACCGCCCAAATCAACAAATACACCGAAGTCGGCAATGTTTTTCACAACACCTTTTCGCAATTGGCCGATTTCGATTTCCGCAAGAATTTTTTCCTTGCTGCAGCGACGCTCTTCCTCTATAAGTTTGCGTCTTGATATGACAATATTTCTGCCTTCCACATCTATCTTGAGAATCTTGCAGTCCACTTCCTTGCCAATGAACCTGCTGATATCGCCCGGTTTTCGGATATCAACTTGTGAAGCGGGCAAAAACACAGGTACTCCAATGTCGACGAGCAAACCACCTTTGATTCGCCTTATCACCTTGCCTCTAACGACGTCGCCTTCCTTTTTGGTTTCGAGTATTGTCTCCCAACCTTTGATGATATCTGCTTTGTGCTTGTTCAACAGCACAAGGCCGCTTTCAGAGTCTGTATCTTCAAGAAGAACTTCTATCTCTTTGCCGTTCACTATCTCGTCGGGACTGTCAAACTCACTTGCATCGACTATTCCTTCGCTTTTCAGGCCCACTTCAACGATAACGTCATTGCCTATCTGTGATACGATTGTTCCCTTGAGAATAGTTCCCGGCAGACGCGAGTCCACTTTTTTTTGTAGAGCTTGTTCCAAAAACTCGTTTTCCTGTTCGTCGAACATCTCACTGACCTGCTGGTCGAGCTTTTCCTGCGACAAACCTAATTTGTTAATAATGTTTCTATCTACCATAAATCAAAATCCAAATGTGGAGTCTGTTTTTCTGACTTGTATGCGCCCCACATTTACGCCTGCAAGCCTCTGTACAAGACTGTACAAATATTAACTTTGGTTAATCATTTCTTAAAATCATTTGCCCACGCAGCAAATGCAATTTATATCACATTAATATTTTACGAAAATACCACAATTAACAGAAAAAAGCTATTATTTCAAGAATCTCTTTGGTTTTTTTCTCGAATAGCCTTGCCTGAATCGTTGCTATCTTCAAGGGCTTCCAGGTTCTTCGTAAATTCTTCTATTATCCAGTCAGGCGTTGATGCACCAGCCGTAACGCCCGCCGTTTTTTTGAAGGGAAGTAAGCTTTTATCAAGATCAGCCCAGTTTTGCAAATGAAACGTTTGTTTGTTGACTGACTTACAGAGCTCCGCCAGTCTCCGGGTGTTAGCACTTTCCAGACCGCCGAGAACGAACATTATATCCACTTGTTTGCACAGCCGCACTGCTGATTCCTGTCTTTTAATTGCTTCTTTACATAATGTATTGATCACTTTTAGCTCACTGAAGTTGCGCCGTCCTATAGCACCAAGCATCATTCCGAAGTGTTCCGGACTCTGGGTAGTTTGACAAACAACTCCCAATCTGGCATTATCCGGTAATCTGCCCAAATCGGACTTGTTGGCAATAACAATGACGTTATTGGCACAACCCACGACCGCCTGAACCTCGGGATGATTTTCCTCGCCTATAATCACAACTTCGTAACCATCATTCTCGAATTCGGTGGCAATATGCTGGACCCTCTTAACTAATATACAGGTGGCATCAATAATATTGAGACCTTTTTCTCTCAACTTTGCTATCTGCTCAGGAGCAGCTCCGTGAGAACGGATAAGAACCGTACCTGAGGGTATTTCTTCAATTTTCGCCACGGTTTTAAGTCCACTTTTTGCCAGTTGCTCCACCATATCCTTGTTATGAATAATGGGACCAAGGCTGTAAACGTCTTTTTTTTCTGCCAGAGTTTTTTCAGCTACGCGAATTGCATTTCTGACACCATGGCAAAAACCACACTTTTCCGCAACTAGAACTTGCATTAGATTAGATGTATACGGCGAATGGGAATTAAAATCTCAACAAATTAATTTAGTTTTCAAATAAAGCAAAAGCTGCAATTTTTCCTAACCTTATTGTATGGAAAAACTTATTTTGGATGGGATTTTACACTGAAGTTCCAATATAATCCACCAAATTCCCTAATTCGTAAAACAATTCAAATACCGTCAATATTTTGCCAAGTTTGTTCTTGACGGATAACCACAAATCAGTTTTATTTACGAACGAGAGTGAAGAAAGCAAAAATTTTCAGGATTTAGTAAAATGCGAATAAAAAGCTGATATATCTTAGGGATGGTCGAAAGAAGGTACCTTAATTTTCTTGGAAAGGATTGAACAATGCAAACCACAAAACTTTTAGCAATTATTCTCTTATGTACGTCTGTCTTCCTGATTAATGGTTGCACATCAGAATTAGAGAGCTTACGGATTCAGAACGATGCCCAACAGAGACGCATAGATGAGCTCCTGGCCGAGCTATCAACTGCAACACTGCAACTTGATCAATATAAGCGGCAACTTACTGATGCTCAGGGCAAGGGCAACATTGAGATGGAGACACTACAAAAGCAAATTGCTGCACTTGAAGAGGACATAGCTAAAAAGAATGAATTGATTTCCTCAATGCAACAAAGGCTGCTTGCCGGCGGAGCGGTGCTGCCTGTGGAACTTAGCACTTTACTGGAGGATTTTGCCAAAAGTAACGATATGGTTACGTACGATTCGGAACGAGGCATAGTCAAGTTCAAGAGCGATTTGCTATTCAACAAGGGTAGTGATGAAGTTGCATCCTCAGCGGGCGAAGCGGTAAGATCGCTCTGTGGAATTCTAAATACAGAAGAAGGCAAAGAATTTGACATTCTGATTGCCGGGCACACCGATGATATCCCTATTCAAAGGGCCCAGACACGGGCTAAACATCCGACGAACTGGCACCTTTCCGTGCATAGAGCCATCTCTGTGCTGAATGTTATGCGAAATAATAACATCGAGCCCGGACGGATGAGTGTACGGGGTTTTGGCGAGTACCGGCCGGTCGCACCTAATGGACCAAATAAAACAGGTAATGAACAGAACAGACGAGTTGAAATTTACATTATCGCTAAGGGAACATAATTTTCGGGTTTCCTGGTACCCGCGCCGGATCAAAATCGGGGATTGGAATTAGAAAATAATTCTTAATGGCTGAACGCACCTTAATTATTATTAAGCCGGATGGCATACAGCGACTTTTAGTAGGCCAGATAATTTCACGACTCGAAAGGAGGGGTTTTAAGCTCGTTGCTGCGAAGTTTATGAACATCTCTGAAGAGTTAGCTCATAAACTTTATATTGCACATCGTGGCAAATACTTTTTAAAAGGCTTAGTTAAGTTTATTTCTTCATCACCGTCACTGGTCATGGTTTGGGAAGCTGAAGGAATTATAGAAATTGTACGTAAGATGATAGGTGCTACTTTCGGCCGGGATGCTGAATCGGGCACAATTCGCGGAGACTTTAGCTGCGCTCAGAGGTACAATCTTGTCCACGGTTCGGACAGCTCTGAATCGGCTCAGTACGAAATCAGCTTGTTTTTCAAGCCGGACGAACTTGTTGATTACGAGTTGACCAACGCACACTGGCTCTATGGCGTAAACGATTAGTCCGGAAAAGTAACGGTTTTTCCATCTTCGTTACGGGTTTTCCGATATAAAGCGGGGATGCTGAATATTCTCAATTCTCAAAATAGCCCATAGAACTGCAGGAAGAGTGTGTGAAGACCTTTTGAGCTTGAATAATTATCTTTTTTATAGTAGAATTAAGTAGTTAGTCCTGTCAGGATCGAATAAAGATTTGATTTATATATACCCTTCAAGGGGGTAAGGATGTAGGGATGAAAGCGTTTGTCTTTGCTCTTATATGCTTTCTGCAGGTTATCACATCTGGAGGCGAAAACATTACTGTTGATGATGATGGGCCTGCGGATTTCGATAACATCCAGGAAGCGATAACCTTCTCCCAGCACGGTGATTCTATTGTTGTTGAACCCGGTACATATTACGAAAATGTTCTTTTCAATAACAAAGCCGTCACACTGACCAGCAAGGACCCGGATGATCCCAACATTGTCCGTTTAACTATTATTACTGCTGATTCCGGTTATAGTGTAAGTTTCGATTCTAATGAAGTTAGTAGTTCGGTGCTGACCGGTTTTACTGTTACAGGTAGGGGGGTTTACTGTTATAGTGGGACCTCGCCGACAATCTCAAAAAATATGATCAGAGATTGCCAAAGCTGGGGCATTTATGGACAAGAAAATGTGTTTGGAGAAGATAAGGCATCTCCTGTTATCTCTGATAATATCATATCAAAGAACAAAGGCGGTATAGCTAACTGCAACGGACCTATAACCGACAATGTTATTTCGGAGAATGTATACAATGTCCAGCTCGGTATCGGTAGTGGTGGTCTGTCTTACTGCGACGGTAAAATTTCCGGCAATATGATTGCGTATAATTATTCAGGTTACAAGGGCGGTGCGTGCTACGAATGCAACGGGGATATCACGGATAATACTATAATTGGAAATGCAAGCGTCATCGCAGGTGGCGCACTTTGCAATTGTCACGGCAACATATATAATAATATTATTACAGGCAATAAATGCGATACAAGCGGCGGCGGTTTGTTCGGCTGTAATAATGTTTTTAACAATACGATTGTGGGCAACTTTGCCGGAGGCACAGGGGGAGCTTTAAATCAGTGTCCGGGTAATATCAAAAACAACATTATAGCCTATAACGGGGCAAGCGAAGTTGGGGGAATTAATGGGCAATGTAACAATTCTTACAATGTTATCTTTGCAAATCAAGGCGGGAACTTCGGTGACGGAGCAGATATTAGCCCCACCGATATAATTGATAATCCGCTATTTGCGGAAAATGGTTTTTGGGACACAAATGGAACAACCGATGAGAGCGACGACTTCTGGGTTGATGGTGACTACCATATCAAATCAAAAGCAGGTAGATGGGACCCCAATCAGCAGAGATGGGTTAAGGATAGTCTCACTGGCCCATGCATTGACGCCGGTGATCCTAATTCGGCTTTGACCGCAGAATTATGGCCTCACGGCAATCGCGTCAATATTGGCGCTTACGGTAATACAGCCCAGGCAAGCTGGTCGTTGTCGGATGTGGGAAATATTGCTGATTTGAACTATGATGGCTGGGTGGATAACAAAGATATGGCCTTACTCACAGGCAAGTGGCTTCACCGTGAGTTTCTTTTAGCTGAAGATATTGACAGAAACGGGTATGTTGATTTGACAGATTTGTCGATTCTCCTGGCCAATTGGCAAGAACGTCCGATGGCCCCGAAACCTGATCCTATGACCTGGGCTATGGAACCTTCCGAAGTCTCGTCCACTGCGATTGTAATGGTAGCTACTTCTGCCACATCTACCGACGGTAGCGGAGTGGAGTATTATTTCAAATGTGACACTTCCGGCGGACACGACAGTTACTGGCAGGATGCGCCGGGTTACACAGATTCGGGTTTAATACCCAACACCGAATATTCCTACAAAGTCAAAGCCCGCAATAAAGCCAATCTTGTCGAAACCGAATTTTCTCAGGTACGCTCTGCAACCACGATTCCTGCGGATACTACGCCTCCCAGCCCGAATCCGGCCCAATGGCAAACCGAACCTTATCCGGTTCTACCGTCTTCGATACGTATGGTAGCTGCAACGGCATCCGATCCCAGCGGTGTGGAGTATTATTTCCAGTGCACTTCTAATTCGCAGTACAGCAGCAACTGGCAGGATAGCCCCGAATATGTAGCGACTTCTGTACCGAAGGGGACATATAGTTTTACTGTGAAAGTTCGTGACAAATCGCCCAATCATAATACAACCGGAGAATCGCCCGAGGCTGTTGTTGATTTCCAGCCGCCGTCACCTGATCCGATGAAGTGGGCCGAAGGAGGGGAACCAAAAGAAGTCTATCGCGGCGGGGGAAACTTGGTCGGTTACTGGGCGGAGATGACAGCAGCACAAGCAACGGATTCGAGCGGAAGTGTGGAATACTTTTTCGAATGTACTACCAAATCCGGCTTTAACAGTAGTTGGCAAAGCTCGCCGATTTATGAGGTCCAGATTGGCAGAAGCGGACAATTACTCAAATTCCATGTCAAAGCCCGTGACATCAATGGCAACGAAACCGCCTTCTCACCTGAGTTGCCGGCTATATGATAAAAAGGGAATCATCCTTTAATTAAAGTGGTCACTTTGTTTTTCTCGATGGTAGCAAGAGTAAAATATCTGGATATTATAGGCAATTTTTTTATTTTCATTGTTATAAGAAAAAAGTTTATTGTGGGTTTTTTCAATGAAAGGCCGGTATGGGTCTCCCGCTGAATTCCTGAAAATAGCTGATACAAGTGTCTCTCCAGTCACTTGCGTCTTTTTCTTGTTTTGCTAATCTATTTTGAACGTGCAGAAATATTTCCTTATCGACACTTTTTTCCATAGTTGCCCAAGTTATTCTCATCTTTTTGACATAATTAACTCCCAGATAATATCTATAGCATAATTCATCCCAAAGAGTTCGACCTGATTTTGTTTTATGATCCCAGGGAACATGGTGAAACCAGAGGAGATATTTTTCGGGACATGTTTCAATATTATCGAATTGTTCCCGTAAAGGTGAAAAGTATTGACTCGTTGCACTGCTTCCGGAGGAACTTCTATCAAAACCCATGCCAATATTGTCGGCACGATGATAATAGACGGATGTCCAGTCCAATCTCGGAGCGTTAGCGTGATCCGGCCCGGGACCATAATGAAAACCCGCCTGCATAATATGATGCAATCCCAAAGGCGTCATATAGTTGATACAGGCTTGCCATGAGCCAATCATCATGGATTTGATTGTTTGTACGGCATTTTTATCCCTGCTCAATGTCATTCTGATCCATTCTTCTGCAATCTGCTCGGCAGTGAGCGAATGATCCCATGCCAGACGACCGAAGGCGTACCAGTTGGCCTGGCCAAAAAGATAGCCGCACCAGTTTCTTTCATCACCGATGTTTGTGACACCGGCAATGCCTGTCATAGGGTAATTGTGTAACGTGCCGTCTATGACCTTGGTGACTTCCGAGCCTTGTCCTTTGGCATAGGTGTCGAACTGAAGGTATTCCTTCCACATCGGGGCCAGATAGACCAAATGTGTCGAATGGCCGAGATATTCCTGTGTGATTTGCAGTTCCATCATCAAAGGTGTCTTGGGCATCGCTCCGAATAAAGGCTGAACAGGTTCGCGGGGCTGAAAGTCCACGGGGCCGTTTTTTGCCTGAACAAAGACATTGCGATGAAATGTGCCGTCGAGAGGCACGAATTCCATGTACGCGCGTTTGGCGCGATCCGGATCGGTGTCCGCGTTATACACAAACGCACGCCATATCACGATGCCGTGATACGGTTCCAATGCCTCCGCCAGCATATTGGCGCCGTCCGCGTGTGTCCTTTTATAATCCTGCGGCCCCGGCATCCCTTCGGAATTGGCCTTGACCAGAAAACCGCCGAAGTCGGGGATATGCTGATAGATTTCCTTCGCCTTGTCTTTCCACCATTGCCGGACTTCTGGATCCATCGGATCGGATGTTTTAAGATTGCCGATGCCTCCTCTTCGACGGTTTAACGCAAACTTCGCCGATATGGGAGAGGAAAAATTGATAGAAAGAAATACTTTGATGCCGTACGGCCTGAAAATCTCCGCCAGCTTCGCGATCTTGATTAAATACTCCTCTTTTAGAATCTCCGGATTGGCATTGACATTATTGAGCACCGTTCCGTTGATTCCGAGCGAGGCATTCGCCCGCGCATAGTCGATATACCGGGGATCAATTTGTTCCGGCAATTGATCCCATTTCCACAACGACCTGCCGGCATAACCGCGCTCCACGGAACCGTTGAGATTGTCCCAATGATTGAGCAGCCGAAATTGAATTCTGGGCCTGGAAACAATGTTGATATTTGAAAGAGAAGATTCTGTTTGAATGAGCCTTAAGAAATGAAAAGTGCCGTACAAAAGGCCGATGTCTTCATTGGCGACGATAACAAGCGAACTGTCACCATCTATTTTCGTTGCTTTTATGATAAAACCTTCCCGGCCCAGTGTCTTAAGCGTGGCCGGATCGATTGTTTTTTTTATCACTTCACAGCTTTCGGGCGTCCCGATGATCAACGAGCCGCTTTTTGAATCAGATTCCATTGCAGGAAATTTTTTTTCGAGAAGCCCGCGTAATCCCCTCTTCAATTCATCCTGTATTATCCGACATGTTTCCGTTTGACCCTTAACGCTTATAGAAGAGATTGTTTGTTGATATTCGGCCAACTGTGCCGTATCTTCAATTTTATTATATTTCATCCAAAGGTCATAGCCATCATCTGCGAATATTAGGTTATGCTGGGCATATAAAAGGGTGCAAAAAATCAAAAGCACATGATAAAACGAATATTCGGATTTCATGTCTGATCCTTATCAATATATAGTCATATAGTTTGTTTCATTGATGAACTTGTGTTATTTCTTTTTTTTCCTAACAGGCGAGTTGTCATCATCGCTGCCACAGTGTCCCCGGAGGAATTAATCATCGTTGCGGGGGGATCGACGAGCGTGCCGAGCATCGAGATAATTGGAAGGGCCTCCGGGCCGAAGCCGTAGAGTGAGACGATCAGGGCCTCACCGAGAAAACCGCCTCCGGGGATACCGCTCATTACAACCCCGCATAACAGGGCCACACCGATAGCTCCTGCGATTGTATCCAGCCCCGAAAAATTACGCCCAAACAAAGAGAACAAGACCGCAATTTTCATTATCGCCGCCAGGCAGGAACCGTCCATATGGATTGTAGCACCAAGGGGAAGCACGATCTCGCGGACATCTTCGGGCACACCGATGCGTTGAGCAGCTTCAAGGTTGGCCGGCAGCGCTGCCAGACTGCTTCCGGTGCCCCAGGCCGTCAACGCCGCCGGGGGAATGTTTATCCAGAAGCGTTTGACGCCTTTACGACCTGCCGCGGCAAAGGCATAGAGGGAAAAACCGAATATAAAATACAGTAACGCCACAGGGTAGTACAATCCAACCACTCGGGCGTATGTTCCTACCAGTTGCGGGCCAAACGCTCCGACCAGATATGCGAAATAGGCACCCAGCCCGATCGGGGCATAGAGCATTATCAACTTTATAAATTGCCCCATAACCTCGGCGCCGGCGACCAGAAATTCCCGAAATGGGCGCCCCTTTTCTCCCGCCGCCTGTGAGGCAAGGCCGGTTAGAATAGAAAACACAATCAGTGCCAGAATATTACGGCGGGTCAGAAGGTTTGGAAAGTCGCCGACTGTAATGGTGTTGACAATCTTGTCCGCAAAGTTGCCTGTATCCTGCGATGGTGGCTCGGCAAGCTCTAAAGTCAGACCTTTGGCCGGATCAAAGGCTTTTACGGCAAAAAGCATCAGGCACGATGAGAGAAATCCCGTAATCACAAATACTGCCAACATGAGACCGGCTATCCGGCCCAGACGTTTGAGATTACGACTTGCTGCCACCGCCGAGGACAGGGAAAAGAATACAAGCGGCACAACAGCGGTAAACAACAAATTCAAAAGCACATCCCCCAGGGGCTTTAGGACCTCCGCTTTAGGTCCGATTATATAACCAAGCAGGGCGCCCGCTGCCACGGCACAAATCAGGATTAAAGTAAACCGCCATTGTTTGAGAAATGTTTTTTTGCTTGTACTTTGTGCCATGGCTGGAATTTTACAAAATATCTGCAAATATTGGAAACAAAGAACCTTAGTTACTGCAAAATCGATATTGAGATATTTCTATTTTCTATGCATCAAGTCGAATAAAACGTTTAAGCAGCATATAATAAGAAATTCTGGGGAAGTTACATATCTCTTAAAATTGATGAGCGTTCCAAGTTTCACATTTGTGGTTCTTATTTTCAAATGCGATCATGCTCTACGAAAATCAGGTTATCGGTTTTGAAGCCAAGGTTTTTTGCGGTTTTGGTCAATTGGTAAATTACCGGACGGCTGAGCTTTTTTTCGCGGGCTAAAATCCAGAGATAGGAGCGGCTTGGGCCGCAGACCATAGCATGAGAATAATTCTCATAGTCAATGCTAATGACATTATAGCCGCCATAGAACGGCCAGAAAAACGTGACCTTTAATTGTCCTACGGTCTTGTCTTTTACAAAACAGGCATGGCCTTTGACTTGTTTCAATCGGTTGCTTTGTTTGTCAAAGCCTTTATTCAGCACGTCAATTCCGCCATCTTTTCTTAAAGTATAGATGGCCGATACATTGCTCAATCCACGCTCGAAACTATGATCCAGCCGGGCAATTTCATACCACTTGCCCTGATAACGATTCACATCAAAGTTCCGGATCGCCTGCACTCCGGATGGAATATTCGAACATCCCGCCAGAAAAAACGATAGCAGCGTAATGATAATTATCCTTTTCATAATTCCGTAACCTCTAATTCCCTTAAAAGTTTTTTATGTTGTGCTATTCAAAACGTGTGTTTTTTATTTACGCATAGGGAGTCTAATTTCCCTTCTTATCCAAATGTCAACAAAATTAGAACCAGGCTCAATAGAGAAAAAATTATCAGTAGGCGGTATGCCACCACTGATACTTCGGTCTTAGTCAATTTGCTTGTGGTTTGCTCATGCTGTTGTTGAGTCTTTCGGGACACACAGCGAAGAGTTGTCTTCCAGTATTTTGATCTTGGCTTTGGTGTTGGGAACTGGTAAGGAATCATTGGCAGCAGGAACGACACGCCGCCGATAAGACAGAACACGACGCCGGTTCCTACAATCATCTCCAAAACACTCGGCATGTTCACTATGACCTTTACGGCATGTAAGATTAGCGCTGCTGCCAGCCAGACCAGCCCTGGAATCCAATACCACCCGGCACCTTTTGTCTCTCGCTTGGCCAGTTCGTATATAGAGCCGGCCAAGCCAATCAGAAGTATGAGTATGCCAGGGACATAGAAGGCCACTTTCCATCTGTTGTGAATACCGAAATATGCTGAGCCTAAAACGAGGAGTAGCCCCCAGGACCACAAAGAGGTAACTGTAATTAATCCATTCTTATCCCAATCCGATAAGCCAGCGGCGTGTTCTGCCAGACGAATGAGCAAGGTTACAATACTCACATAGATAAAGAGGCCCCCGAAAACGAAAAACGGTATACTGGCGATGCGGGGCAGACCCGCGTAGAAAGGGAGGAAGAAGATCGCAAAACTAAGCAGAAAATAGAAAGCGCACGCTGCAAGGTTCTCCAGCAAAGAGCGATTTGCTGTTTCTTTCAGGTCCGCAGCTTCTAACTCCGAATCGACCATGGGAATTCTCTATTTCTCATTAGTCTGCACGACGATGGTATATTAAATGAAAAGAGTAGGATCGGCAAGAAAAAAGTGCACAAGGCACAAGAGCATCTTTTTAGTGTTTGGCTAACCAGCCGTAGAGGGTTAAGTCTTTTGTGTCTTTGTCCGGACGGAACAGGAAGCTGGCCAGGTAACCGACAACAAACAGGACAATATGGCTATAGACGCCGAGCATGTACTTATGATGAGTGAAATTAAATCTTCCGAGGTTGAGCAACTGTCTTTTTTCCGGTCCTCCCAGATCGAATTTTGCCGATGTTAAAAGAGCGTAGGCGGTAAAGAGAACACAGGCGGCAATCCCGATGTAGAGCCCTTTTCGGTTGGTCCGAACCGTGAAAAATCCCAGGGCAAACAGGCCGGCGATTCCGCCGGAGAAAATAGCGTACAGGGCGAAAACCGTACCGAGAATTGCCTCACCCCCAAAATGAACGTAGAGGCATGCAATGCCGATCGCGCAAAGTCCGCTGATAACAACGATGATTTTTCCAACATTCAGGCATTGTTTATCCGTAGCATTTTTCTTGAATCGGCGATAGTAATCCTCCACGCCGACCGCCGCCAGACAATTCAAATCCGAATCCAGGCTGGACATGGCCGCGGAGATGAGTGCCGCCAGGATCAATCCGGTAACGCCTGCAGGAAGTTGTGACATTATAAAGTAGGGAAACACCTTGTCCCCTTTCAAACCTTCCGGAAGTTCTAATCCGGTATTGTTGTAAAAGCTCCACAACAAGGTCCCGATGAAAATGAATAATGCCCAGACCGGCACACACAACAATGCCCCCATTAAGGCTGCTTTGATGGCCTTTGAATTCGACCTGGCGACGAGAAATCGCTGTACGATGGTTTGGTCTGTTCCGTATTTCTGGATTGCGTAAAAAATGCCGTTGATGGCCATGACCCAGAATGTCAGGCGTGTAAAATCTAAATCGTAGGGCCCCATACTCATTTTGCCATTATCCCAGGCTGTTTGCATAACGGCCGCCGGTCCCTGCTCCGGCCTCAGCAATAACACTCCGGCACAAATCAGACCGCCGCCCACGAGAATGATTCCCTGGATACAATCGGACCAGATCACCGCCTCAATCCCCCCGATCAGGGTGTACAGAATTGTAATGATTCCCAGGACGATGATGACATGATACGTGTTCAGGCCGGTTATCGAGGCCAGCGCGAGCGCCAGCAGATAGAATACAGAGCCCATCTTCGTAAAATGTGCCATCACAAAAGCCACAGAGCTATACAAGCGGGCGAAATAACCGAATCGTTTTTCGAAGTACTCGTAGGCGCTGATCCCGATGAACTGCCGATACATGGGGACAATAAACCAGATAATGACGATTAGCACGACCGGAACCATCAAACCCTGGACCAGGCGAATCCAGTTGCCGTTGTATCCCTCGCCCGGATAAGCCAAAAAAGTAACACTGCTGATCAGCGTTGCCAGCAGAGACAGACCGACCGCCCAGGCCGGCATGGACCGGCCGCCTGCAAAATAAGCGTCCGTCGATTTCTGTTTGCGGGAAATATAGATACCTATACAGACAATGACAGCCAGATAAAACATGACAACAGAATAGTCTAACCAGTGGAGCCCTTCAATTGGCATATTCATTCCTTTCTACATCCAGATTCTCTCGGGCCAGGGATAACTGCCTGGCTTGATAGTGACATATTGTTCTTGTGACCCGGAGGTACGCATTTGAACGACACCCGGTGCGTATTCCGCCAGAACGTCGAACATCTCGTATTGAAGTGCACGCAGCACGGCCTCTGCCGTAGCACCGCCTTCGATTAATAACTCGTGGACTTCTGCCGTATCGAGTACCCTTTGCACTAAAGCGGCAGTTTTCATGCGCATATTTTCTGCCAGTCTGGAATCCCGTGCCACCGGCTGGAGAATCGCGATAATAACACAATCGGATTCTGACAGGGCCCCCAATACATCATCCGCCCATTTCTGAATCAGAGTATCATCGACATCGGATTTTTGAAACAGGATATCCGGCATGGGACAGATGGGAATTCCCAAATCACCGGCTTGGGTAACGGCTTTTTTTGAACAGTCCGAGGAACTGCCGCATACGAATAACTTTTTTCCTGAGACGGCAGAAATACCCACATTGGATGGAATTTCTTTGGTTGAAAGTTTCTTTTCGAGGATGGCCTTGAAAAAGTCGGAACCGCCCGCGGCCAATGTGTGTTTATCCAGGCGCTCGGCCCATTGCGTCAAATCGTTCACGTTTTGAGCTTCCGCGACGATGATGCCATGCTCATGGCTGTTGTAGGTTTTCCATGTCCGCAGGTTAACAGGACAATCCCGCGGTGCATTCAATAGTTCGACGACATTGGAAGATTTTACCGGATAATCCGGATCTTTAGCGAAATCTGTTTCGTGGAGTGGCTGACCATCGATGAGATATTGCCCATCCGATATGACTCTGGCCTTGGACGGATTCGCCGGAGCGAGGATAGTCCTGTTTGTATTCAGGATTTTCATCATGGCATAGAGTTCGGCGGACACATTCCCTCGCAGGACGGAATCCACTTTTTTATAATACCACTCGACTGAGTTACTATCGCAGGCCAGGGCCTGTTTAATGTCACGAGCGGGATCGCCTGATTTGTATCGACTGTCGGTATCCACGACTACAAGATCGGCAGATTCATTCCCGGCGGCTTTCATCCGGACCTGGGCTGTCAGACCGAATGTCCGACCAGCCGCCGCGATCTCTGCGGCACCGCTGATGTCATCTGCTACTGCAAGTATCATTTCTGTATCGTGCTCGCTTCCGCCAGCTTGACGGCATATTCAATCGCATTGATCATGCTATCCGGCGAAGCAATACCTTTGCCGGCAATATCAAAGGCGGTGCCATGATCGACCGACGTTCTGATAATGGGAAGTCCCAGGGTGATATTAACGCCGTTGACGGATTGCCAGCGTTGATTTTCTTTGTCCCAGATAAATCCCGTGACTTTCAGAGGGATATGTCCCTGGTCGTGATACATGGCCACGCAGATATCGTACAATCCACCAATTGCTTTTGGAAATAGCGTATCGGGCGGTATCGGTCCTTCGGCATTGATCCCGGCAGACCGGGCCGCTTCGATCGCCGGGGCGATATGTTCCTGCTCTTCATGACCGAATAATCCTCCATCGCCGGCATGAGGATTTAGTCCGGCCACGCCGATGCGGGGATGCGTTACGCCGAATTTTTGACAGGCGTTGTGTGCCAGTCCAATCACTTTTAAGACACGGTCTTGTGTGATCATGCGGCTGACCTGCTGCATAGGAATATGGGTTGTGACATGAATAACTCTCAGGTCGCCATAGATCAAAAGCATGGCGTAATCTTTCGTTCCGGTATAATGGGCGAATATTTCCGTATGCCCGGGGAAGTCATGTCCGGCCAGGTTGATGGCTTCTTTATGGATCGGGCTTGTCACTGCGGCATGGATTCTTCCGTTTCGGGCCAGCTCAATCGCTTTTTCAATGGCGAGAAAAGCGGCATGACCTGCCGTCGCGGAAACAGTGCCGTAGTGCAGCTCTTTGACATGGCAGCCTGCAGGTTGCAGGACATCGATTTGTCCCGGCTCAAACCCGGCTTCCGTTTCACTTTGGACGGACAGAGTTTTCAATTCCAGCCCCATGACGGTCATTGCCTGCCTGAATACTTCCGCATCGCCGATCAGCAGGGGCCTGCATATCGAATAGATGTTTTGTGTTGCCAGGGCTTTGACGGCAATTTCCGGCCCGATACCGAAAGGATCGCCCATCGTGATTCCAAGAATCGGTCTGGTGTCTTTCATCGTCAGTTTTGTCCCTCTAAAAGGCCCATGTTATTGACTGCTTTTCTGAGTACCGGGAGCTGGTCCGCAGTGATGTCGCGCAAAGGCGGCAGAACTTTCGGCTCGCAGAACCCCAGCACGTGCATGATCGCCTTGAGCATCGGCAGCGATTCGCTCAGGCCTCTGTTCTTCTGAAATAGATCCGCAATCTTGTCGGAGCGGCTCTGACATTGCTTTGCCTGTTCCGGATCGCCGTTCAGGACTGCGTGATAGAGTTTGTTGAACAGGACGGGAGCAATATTGCCAACGCTTGGTACAATCCCATCGGCGCCCATTGCCAGTGCCGTCGTGCTCAGGGATGTGCAGCCGCTGAGATATGCAAAATCTTCCCTGTCTTTCCACAGATCAATGGCCTGTTTCATGCGGTCTACATCTTTGAGTGAGTCTTTTAAGCCGATAATCGTCGGAAGGTGACTCAATTGGTCGATCATCTCTAACGGAATCGACACTCCCGTTGTCATTGGTATATTGTAGAGCATTAAGGGGCCGGAAACTTGTTTGGCCAATTTCTCAAAGTAGCTCAGGATATCATCACCCGTCAGTGGATAATAGCTCGGCACACAGGCCACGACGGCATCCACACCCAGTTCGAAAAACTGTTCGGCCATTTCGACGGAACTCGTCAGGCAATTATCCATGATACCGGCATACGTCAGCATCCGTCCTGCGCTCTTATTCACGACCGCCTCAACGAGTCGCGCCTTTACCGAAGGACCGATTGAAGGAGCTTCTCCCGTAGTGCCAAGCGCGAATGGGCAAACACCGGCACCGACGAGGTGATCAACGATTTTCTCCGCGGCATCCAGGTCGATATCGCCCTTCGCTGTAAATGGAGTCACCATAGGAACGACAACACCATGATATTTCTTTTGTTTAGCCATGAAGGTTATCCATTGTTTATAAGGCTACGGAAAATTTTTTATGTATCCTGAATACCAGTTAGATACTAAACTGTCAGGGCGGAATTTGCAATGAAAAATGGATACAAGAGTTACAACTTCTCAAGTATAGAATAAGATCGAATTCGTTGTAGATCCGCGGAGCATTTTAGACTAAATCACATGCCTCGACGGGCATCCAATGCGGATCTTTGCCGTCCCATTTAACATTGCAGCCAATCGGATTCGTCAGCGGGACGCTGACAGGCTGGCCGGCCAGATGTTCTGTCAATGCCCTTTCGAGATCGTTGATCCTCATTTTGCCGGTGTCCCGGGGATTGTCCACGCCCCGGCCGGTGTATATGAGCTTGCGTTCTTTGTCGAATACGAAAAAATGTGGCGTTCGGAGTGCACCGTAGGCCTTTGCAATTTCCTGAGACTGGTCGTACAGATAGAGCCAGGGGAATTTGTGTTCGTTCATCCGTGTGACCATATGCTCGAAATCATCTTCGGCATAGGTGTTCTTACTGTTCGAATTGATCCCAACAAATTTCACTCCCTGGGAGGCGAAATTGTCTGCCGTTTGTCGAGTCATTTCATCTGAGCCGATGACATAGGGACAGTGGTTACAAGTGAAAAAGATGACCAGCACCTTGATGTCATCAAAATCAGATAATTGGTACGTGTTGCCATCTGTGGCGGGCAATTTGAAATCCGGTGCCTTGTTGCCGATTTGTAATGTAAAAGCCATAATTTGCACTCCTTGGGATGATAATTTATTTAAAGAATTGACAGAAAATAATTTCATCCATATTTTATAAGTAAAATTACAGCAGAAGAGAAGGATTTGCAAGAAAAAAGTTCGTAAGAGGAAAAGCGCATAAGTTTGGATAGCAAGAGATTCAAAACTTTTTGTATTATCTACAAAAAAGTGCGCAATACAACTTTTTAATACCGACCACCCATCTGATCCATCATCATCCTTTCCTGATACATATCGTCATATTCTCCCATTTGGTACGGATCGGTTCCTGTTCCTCGTCGCGCTCCACTGGAGCTGAAAGCCTTAAAAGGTTCTTTTGTCTCTCTCGACAATCTTTGAACTGTGGCAAATACCCGCCTCATCTGTTCGGGCCAGTTACTCGACCTCACTGGTGTATGTTCAATATTGGTTCCATCAAAACTGTAAAGCATATCATAATAAGGTTTGATACTCAGATTTCTATCGTCAGACGCCACCCATTCGTTCACAGCAATAACGTCTACCATGACCGCTCCTGTATCAAAGTTAATTGACTCAGGTTCTACTGTTTGCTCTTCAGGTCTGGTTGTAGTGGGTATTGCAAAACGCCCATCCCTGCCTGCAGTAAAAGGTTGTTCTTCGGGTTCTTCAGGTTCGTACTCGACAATCCCCCCAATAGCTTCTCCAGGCCCAATTCCTCTGAAGTCTTCACTGCGCCAATAGCCTAAAAAATACTTGCAGATCGTAATGGTAACTGTATTTGCTGTTTCTTGTATGCTCTTTACGAAGAAGTATAGCTTTCCCGGGATATCAACGGGATCAGTTACATCGGAAAACTCGCTCCATAAGACAACATCGTCTTTTTCCCCTTCTGCCACAGGATTAAAAACGCCTATCCGAATTCTGTATTGATAACTTTTCTCCGTCTCGATCGTATCATCATGTGCCCAGAATACTAAAGGCTCGCGCATCTTGGACAAATCTGTTGTCCAGTCAAGTCTAATCTTATTAAATTCCCTATAAACTTCGTTGATCGGCGAAATTTCCCCCGCCATTGTGCCTCCCGGCATAAAACGCTCCATCTCCATGAAAGGATCTTGCCTGCCGCCTCTTCCTCTCGTGCTAAAGCTTGTGTCCCCTCCTCTATTGGTTCCGCGACCCCGGCTGCCCCTACGTGTCCCCCGACCACCAGTTCCATCCATGCCTGTCCCACCATCGTAAAAACCGCCGCTACCTCTTCCACCACGACGCTCACTTGTTTCTCTTGTCCGCTCCTGCTTTTCTGCCTCTTTGGCCTCACGTCTTTCTTCACGCATTTCTTTTTCCATAGCTTTTATGTAATCTCGATGTAGTTGGGGAGGAAACCATTCTTCTCGGGCTGAGGCAAATTGATAAGCCTGGGGCTGTAACAGGTCTATTTGCATTTGCTTGTTATCAAATTGAAGCATCCGCACTTTTGAACCGCCTGGTGGCAATTTTTTACCTTCTTGTATGGGCTCAAGCAACTTCTTGTTATGATCAGTCTTGGGTCGCTGCACATTCTGCCAATTGCTCCAGGTGCCGTCGTTCATAAGTTCTCGCCTTTGCAGGTTTACTGAGGCAAATATCGGCTTTGCAAGGCACGGATCTGCCCGCAGTTCCTCTACTTGATCAACGAAACTTTCATGGAATCTATTGTACAATCCTGCTATATCAAACTTACCTTCAACTGTTATAAGATCGATATCGTTAGGCTCGTGCTCAACTTGATCATAAGTTTTCTGTTCGGTGATAGGTTCGAGGGGTACATAAGCTGCCGCTCTGATATGCTCGACTGCAACATCAGTGATGCCTCCAATTTGAGGGAGATTATATTCCCCACGAGTCACTACTGTAGGTGTAATTATCTCAGGATTCGGCAGTATTCGGCGGGTGTCGACATTTCCTATGGCCGAGTCGAGGACAGCAAGGAACTCATCTGTTCTCGGAATATATGAGTTTGGAGCTGTAGGCGAGGTACTCTGCCTCTGACTCAATAGCAAAGCTTCCTGGTATACATAGTTATCAAGAGCGCCAGGGCTGAGCTTTTCTGTTTTGCTTTCGTTGTTCATATACTCGACCGTATTGGGACTGAATAGAATACGCCAAATGAAGAGCAAGACACATAAAACTCCTACAATAACTATAACTATCTTCTCAATATGTTCTTCGAAAAAGCTGCCTATTTTTTTTATCATTTCTCGTATCCCGTTTCACATCTATTTCTTGAAGGTCTATCTATCCGGTTGTTTATTTATCTTCTTCTCCAAGCAACGTTGTCTTGACTGATTCCGGCTTGTTGTTCTCATATCCCTTCTTATTGAAGATGTATTCGCAAATTAACTCCAGTTCTACAACACCACTATCGCCGAAACGATAACTGTTGTGATCTATTTCTCTGTCGACTGAGTTTATATTAGTCTCCAGAATGGTTATCTGATTATGCATGTAAGTATGTGTTTTCCCCGATTCATCAATATACTTATGCTCCTTGGCACTGCACAATTCCTTCATAAACGACATAATGTCCTTGGTACTAACTACACAGACAACATTAAAGTGTATTACATCAATATCTTCATCGCTATATCTTCCCGTACAGGATTCTGTTAGTTTCGTTTCCTCATCAGAGGAAAGGACATATTTGGGTCTATCATCATTCTCGGAGTCCTTATTCCCAACCGTCCTTCTGCCTCTGAAACTACCTCTTCTTATTCTTGCCCTGTTCGTATTCATTGTAAAACCGAGGCGCATAAGTCGTTTTACCGGTGCACTTAGAACATTCTCATGCCCTGAATTCATAGAATTGATAGTGTCGAAAACATCTTCAATAACCCAGTAAGCCAGTTGGTAATACCAGCAATCTTCAACAGCCTGTACCTTTTGGACGTTGATATCGTATTCTTTCCAGAATTCGTATCCGCTTAATTCAGCCGGATTAACATAGAAAGAAACTTCTTTAGCTCTCTTCTGACAAGTCTGGTCAACTACGACTCTCTCAAGCTCGCTCCTCATTCTCATTCCAGGTAAAGGGCCCCCGGGTACGGAGCTTCTCCTGGGTATTGGCATAGTAGGCATTGTAGTTCTGGTATCGTACGTTCCAGACCTTCCCAGTCGAGAACGAGAGTTTGCTCCTGATTCCTCAATAGCTCTGATCAACTCGGCTTCGGTAGGACAATCGCCGGCATTAGCACTGGCAATTAGTTTATCGATCCCACCTATAAACTGCTGGCCAAATTGTAGGAAGATCAGGCCTGATAGACTATTAGGATCATTGACATCGAATACGTCATAACTGAGCAGTTGCTTCTGAGAAGTCTGTATTGCTAAACGTGCTATCTCATTGGCATCGTTTGCACGAGTCTGTAATTGCTTTGTCTTCTGTTCCAATAGTTCGTCTGAAACAGCTTTTTGACTTAAATTCTGAACTCTTGAGAGAACCGAAATGCTCTCTTTTTGTATCTCTTTCTTGAGCCCGCTGCTCATAAGTTGTGTAGGTATAAAAAGCAGGATGCTAATCAGCACTATAACGACTGGTATTAACAGTGATGTGTTCTTGAAAACGCTTAGCTTCTGTAAAATATCTTTGAAATTCGGTAGATCCATTTTAGCTCACAAATCTATAAACTTTCTCATATACATTTTCTTCTGCCGGTGCATCGGAACTCTTTGACGTAGCCGATACATTCGGATTCAATCGTTTATCGATAATATCTTCCCATCATAGTTCCTTGAGTATCGCTTTCAGGAGGCTCGGGGGCATCTCTCCAAACAAATTTTAAATTAAGTACAAATGAGTGGTCATTAACCTGGTAAACAGGCTGGCCGTAGTCAAGTACTTCTCTTCCGTTCTCGTCCAGCACGGAGATCTTATTAATAATCTCCTTTGTTGAGGAATCGAGATAAACCCACTCTGCAGTTTCCTGCAGTCCGGATTGTGTCATTTTTTTTCTGTATATGACGTCTCTTACACCTGCTCCCAGAGGAGGTTGCTCAACTTCCGGGTTTATTTCCTTCATTTCCAATTTGAATTGCTCCGGATCGCTCTTGTTATATAACTCAAATGGACTGTTACCATCAGCAATCATGTCATCAAGGTGTGCAAGTCTCGTAATAAATCCCCAGTTATTCGGATCGTTTTCGACTCCTGAAGGGTCCATCAATTGACCCAGTTCGGTGATGTTTTCACCGTAGGGACTATAGCCAACTATAGTAACGACAAATCCGGACTTCTTTTCCTCTGCAGTCTGTGTTTCAAATCCGTATGGAGTTGGCCCAAAACTATCCCGTCGGAAGCCATCCATTTCCTGCATCATCATCATCTGATATTCGTACTCTCCCATATCTCCGTCCATTCCGCTTGTAGCCCCAAGTGTGCCACGACTGCGTCGCCACAAGTCTGCACCACCAAACTGCGCTTTATCAAGGTCATTTGAGAAATTAACAGACATATATGTAATAAATATCTGCTTTCGTCCGTTTCGGTCAATTTTGCGGCTGTTAATCTTAAAATCTTTAATACCTTGCACATCTCCCCTGGCAAAGGCATCATAAAGTTGGGCTTGTTCGGGAGTATTTTCCTTGTTAGGCAACATTGAGATTATAGTCTCATGAAGTCGTGGAATGATTTCACGATATTTAAAAACCTCAAACTCCTTTTCTATATCTGTGCCGTATTGCTCACTTTTAGTATCAATATCTGCCAGTTGATTTGTAGCCTGCTGAGCCTTATCAATTAAGCCCCCAGTTATCGCTCGGAGTTGACTGTTCTTATTGTAATTCATTTTATCCCAGCCTGTTCTTGCAAAGCATAAAAGCGATACAGCAAGCAGCATACACGCAGCGGTAATAAAATATCTGCCCTTGCTTGCCCAGGCTCTTGATCGCGCAATAGTACGAGGTAGTAGATTGCTCTCTATTTTTGCAAGTCCCAATCCTTGCAGAGCGAGACCGTAAACGATGCCGAAATCGCTGACATTTTCGTGGAATTTCGCCTGTGAGACGCCTGAGCCTATCGCCAGTCTCTTAAACGAGTCCGGCCTTTCCACAGATATTTGCAGCGTCTGCTGCAGATATTTGAGCAGGCCTCTCAGCTTAGTTCCGCCACCCATCGCAATAATCTTCACGATTTTTGTGTTAGGATTTGAGCTGCTGTAGAATCCAAGCGATCGCTGGATTTCGGAGGCCAAATCTGTAAATACCGGCCTCATAGCCTGGAATATCTGCCGGGCATATTTGCTTACCGGGGCTGTACGTTTTAGTTTTTCAGCTTTTTCAAAATTAAGCCTGAAAGTATCCGCTATCGCTTTTGTGAACGTATTGCCGCCGATAAGAATACATCTTTGCCAAACCCCTGACGGAGTGCAGACAACCAGGTCGGTGTTACCTGCACCTACGTTAATAATAACGGTTGCCTGGCTATCGGAAGTGATCAAATCAGGACGGTCATGCAGTAAATAGTTATATAGAGCCATTGGAGCCATTTGCACATAGCTGATCTCAATATCTTCTCTGGTGAAGGGTTGCATGGCTGTATTGACTACGTCATTTTTGATAGCAAAAATACCAACCTTTATTTCGGGGCGGTTGGCCTCTGTCATCAACTGCCAGTCCCATTGGACATCGTTAATACCGAAAGGAATTTGCTGAACCGCTTCAAACTGTACCATCTCAGGAATACGCTTTGCCTCGACAGGTGGCAGGTTCACAAACCGGGCGAAACTGTTCTGACTTGGTACAGCAATAGCTATCTCATCCATGCTCAGGTCGTACTTGGTGACAAGTTTACGTAAACTTATTGCAATAAGCTCTTCTCTCTCGGCGTCTGTAACATCATCACCGCTAAGGATTTTGCCGTGACGTATATTGTCGTAGCCAACTACTTCGACAACTCCACGCTCTGTGCTCAAGTACAATGCTTTTAAAGAATTGTGGCCTATATCAATTGCCCATACCGCACCCATTTCTGCAGCCATCGCAAACCTCGCGTTAAGTTAAAAAACCCAAATAGCCTTGTCAATCAACTCGAACAAACGTAAATTATATTAAATTATGAAGACTTTTTCCATAAACACACTTGGCTGTAAAGTAAATCAGTATGAGAGTCAGCAGGTCCGTGAACTACTCGAACGGCTCGGACTCCGAAGAATCGAGCCGTTTGAAAAACCCGATCTTATTGTTTTAAACACCTGCTGTGTCACTCACACCGCCTCATCAAAGAGCAGACAGTACATTCGAAGAACCCAAAAGCACTATCCTGATGCTGTTTTAGTTGTCTGCGGTTGTCTACCAACTGTGCAAAATGGCGAATCAACTCATACAACCAGGAATATCCATTTTATCAAAAAACGCAGCAATCTTGCCGAAACACTGAGCCAAATCGTCAACGGCCCCCGCGTCTTCCTGTCGGAAGACAGCAGTAGGGGTGCCCCGGATTCCCCAGGTTACCCGAATAATATAATTAAATCAGAAAACTACTCTAAAATCAAGCATAAAAAAGAATTGTGTAATTATCCGCAGTTGCCATCGTTAACATCCTTCGATGGCCATACCCGGGCCTTTCTCAAGGTTCAGGATGGCTGTGATGGTTACTGTACCTATTGTATAGTACCCAAAACACGCCCGTTTGTTCATAGTCGGCCGGTCGATGCAATTCTCAGGGAGGCACAAGCTCTTGTCCAGGCCGGACATAAGGAAATCGTTATCACTGGAATAAATCTTGGAGCCTTTGGGCACAAAAGCGTCCGGCGGAAAAACTGGCCGAGTCATAAGAACGAAAAATTGGCCGATTTGCTCGACAAAATCGCCCAAATTCCCAACCTTGCACGGATAAGATTGAGCTCTCTGGAGCCGGCCGATATGACGCCGAGATTGCTTGATATTTTATGCAGGCATCGCAATATTATGCCGCACCTGCACTTGTCATTGCAGTCGGGATCAGATGCGGTTCTAAAAAAAATGTGCAGGCAATACAGGGCCGACCAAATCAGGGAAACAGTCGAGATGATTCAATCCCGGCTCGATAGACCAGCCATAACGACCGATATTATCGTCGGTTTTCCAGGTGAAACTGATGCTGATTTCGAGCAAACCGTCAATCTCGCAAAAGATATAGGCTTTGCCAAGATGCACGTTTTCAGATTTTCGCCGCGAAAGGGCACCGCCGCAGCTAATATGCAAGATACTGTAAACAATCAAGTTATAAAGAAACGCTCGGAGATTTTACATGATCTGGATATCGAATTGGGAAAACAATATCGGCGGCAATTTATTGGTGAATCTGCTGAAATCCTTCTCGAAAGCGATAGCGGCCGGCCCAGCGGCAGAAGCGAGAGATATTTCATGGTCGAAATCGAAAATACAGCTAAAAAAATAAAAAACAACGACCTGGTAAAAGTTCGACTGATAGAAAGTAGTAAAAATGGTATGAAAGGGCAAACTCTGCTCAGGGAAAATTAGTGTGATTGGTTTGTTTTTTCCTCGGCATATCTTTTTTTCCATATGTCTCTAACTGTACAGGTATTATTTAACAGCTTTTCTATTATCTATTACGATTCTCATCAGGTTTTGGATGGAGAAGTTGCATGATCCCTTTGAGGTTAATTATTCTTGACCGCTACCGACTAATCTGATAGAGATGGAGCCAGTCAATATTATGCATGGCAACTGGGTTGAACTTTCGCAGTTTTATGGAAACATGGATCCCTTTTGTTTATGAAAGCGCAGAATTTGACGACATTTTTAACTTCATTCAATAGGAGATTGAAAATGAGGACTTCCCGCCTGAGTTTAATTATCCTGATTGTTTTTGCTGCTATGGCTTTACATGGATGTAGTGCTGTAAGGAGCTTGATGCAGAGAAATTCCGCGAGCGAGTTGGATTGGCCGGAGATGACTAATCAGACCCGCCCCTGGTCTCGATGGTGGTGGATGGGAAGCATTGTCAACGAGCATGACCTGACGGTCGAGATGGAAAAATATGCCGAAGCCGGCTTGGGCGGTTTGGAGATTACGCCCATCTACGGTGTCAAAGGTTATGAGGATCGATTCATCGATTACCTGACGCCTCAATGGGTGGCGATGCTCGAACATACCTTGAAAGAAGCTAAACGGCTCGATGTGGGCATCGACATGGCAACCGGCAACGGCTGGCCTTTCGGGGGGCAGTGGATCGGAGCCGATATGGCGTGCAAAAATATGATCCATAGGACGTATACTTTACAGGGCGGCGAAAGTCTCAGCGAGCCTGTTACCTTAATACAACAACCAATGGTGCGGGCGATTGGCCGCCGTCTTGACATTTCCGAGATGAAAGAACCGATTAGCTCGAATGAAAATCTCCAGGCTCTGGCTCTGGAACAAGTGCGTTTCGAAAAGCCGTTGCCTTTGCAGGTCTTGATGGCTTATTCGGACGAGGGCCGGACGCTTGATCTAACCGACCAAGTTGATGCCGATGGAAAACTCGACTGGACCGCTCCGGAGGGAAATTGGACGTTATACGCCGTCTTCCAGGGCTGGCATGGCAAGATGGTCGAGCGAGCCGGGCCGGGCGGTGAAGGCAACGTCATCGATCATTTCTCTCAGGATGTTCTGAAAACATACCTGGCTCAATTCGACCAGGCGTATGTCGGCCATGACGTCGGCTCATTGCGGGCATATTTCAATGATTCCTATGAAGTCGATGACGCCTCGGGAGAATCGAACTGGACGGAACAGTTGTTTGAGGAATTCGAGGCGCGGCGGGGGTATGATTTGCGTGAACATCTGCCTGCACTGTTCGGGAACGACTCGGTCGAGAAAAACGGCCGCGTTATGAGTGATTACCGTGAAACGATTTCCGATTTGCTCCTGGAGGAATTTACAATTCCGTGGCGTCAGTGGGCCGAAAGCAAGGGGGCAACGACCCGCAACCAGGCGCACGGCTCGCCGGCGAATCTTCTGGATTTGTATGCGGCCAGCGGCATTCCCGAGACCGAAGGTTCGGATATTTTGGGCTTCAAATTCGCCTCCTCCGCAGCTCATGTCACGGGCAAACCTCTGGCGTCCTGCGAGGCGGCAACGTGGCTGAACGAACATTTTCTCTCCAATCTCGGTGACGTTAAGACGGCGCTTGACAAATTTTTCCTGGGAGGCATTAATCATATTTGCTATCACGGCACAACGTTTTCTCCACCGGATGAGCCGTGGCCCGGCTGGATGTTCTACGCCTCCGTGCATTTCGGTCCGACGAACTCCTTCTGGAACGATTTTTCGGCATTGAATATGTATGTCACGCGTTGTCAGTCTTTCCTCCGGGCCGGCCGACCTGATCATGACCTGCTTGTATATTTCCCGATCTATGATCAATGGTCCGGTACCGGCGGCAGAAGCATGTTGCCGCATTTCAGGGCCTCGGCGCCGGGAACGGCGGGGAATGTAGGCCGGGCCATATTAGAGGGCGGTTACACGTTTGATTACATCTCGGATCGCCAGCTTATCAACGTGGGATTTGCAGGCAATGCTCTTCAAACCGGTGGTAGTCTCTATCAAGCCGTGGTTGTGCCGGAATGCCAATTGATGCCTCCGGCGACGTTCGGAAAGCTTTTGGATTTGGCGCGAGAGGGAGCCACAATTATTCTGCATAACAATTTGCCGTCCGATGTGCCCGGCTGGTCAAATCTCGATGAACGCAGGAAGGATTTCCAGAATCTTATCAGCCAATTAAAATTCGCCGCAGCAAATGACTCGGGAATTCAAATCGCACCGGTTGGCACCGGTAGGATTCTAATGGGAAGTGATCTGGGGCAAATGCTTTCCTATGCCGGAATCGAGCGTGAGCCCATGGTCGAACAGGGACTGCGGTTTGTTCGCCGCAGGTGTGCCAATGGCCACTTTTATTTTGTGAATAATTATGTCTATATCCGAGGTGGTGACGCTCAACGTCGCGGCGGCCAAAGAGGCGGTGTTAGAAGTGCTAATATCCGGAACAGCCCTGTGGATGGATGGATCCCGATCGGATCAGATGCGAAGTCAGTTGCGATTTTTAATCCGACCAATGGCCAGAGCGGACTGGCGGCGAAGCGAACATCCGAAACAGGGACACATGAAGTGTATCTGCAGCTTGCTCCTGGTGAATCCTGCATTTTGAAGACGTTTGACACGCAGATTGAAGGGCCGTTATATAGCTATACGAAATCGGCGGGTGAACCCCGGGAAATGACAGGCGACTGGACGGTGAGTTTCATCGAGGGTGGGCCGGAATTGCCGGACAGCGTCGAAATTCAGCAGTTGGGTTCCTGGACAGAATACGGCGGAGAGGCGGTGAAGAAGTTTTCCGGAACGGCTACGTACACCATTTCCTTCCCAAAGCCTTCGGGACAATCTGACGGCTGGATCCTTGATTTGGGACGGGTCTGTGAGAGTGCCGTTGTCACGTTGAACGGACAGGAATTGGGGGCGTTGATCGGCCCGATCTTCCAGGTCCGAATCCCGGCGGAGCTGATCCGGGAAACAAACACCCTGGAGGTCAGGGTCTCCAACCTAATGGCCAATCGTATCGCCGATTTGGACCGGCAAAATGGGAATTGGAAGAAATTCTATAATGTCAACTTCCCCGCTAAGGTCGGAAGTAACAGGGGACCGGACGGATATTTCAATGCGTCAAACTGGGAGCCGAGAGATTCCGGATTGGTCGGACCTGTGACAATGACGCCTCTCGTGACTCTGGAATTGTGAAGATAAGAAATCATCCGGCTCTTTTTAAATTAGGTGACAACAAAATGATGACAAGAAGAACATTTATGACCAATCTTGCCGCAGTTCCGATACTTGGGTATTTTTCAGCTGCTTCCGGCTCCAACTCGAACCTTCGCCGTGACGAGTCCGAAGAGACCTCTTTCTCCGCCGAACAGGTTTCCGATTTTTGCAGACGTTTGAAACCTGTCGGGCGGATGCTTGAGATGAAGGACTGGTACGTCTGGGGGACAAGTCCGATCGACGGTCCCGACGGCAAAGTGCACGTTTTCTTTTCACGATGGCCGGCACGCCGGCGCATGGGGGGCTGGATCAATCGTTCCGAGGTTGCCCATGCCGTGGCCGACAAAGCCGAAGGTCCCTACGAATATCTCGAAACAGTCCTGTCGCCGCGTGGAGAAGGTTTTTGGGACGCGACAACCTGTCACAATCCCCACATTCAAAAGGTCGACGGCAAATACTGCCTGTTTTATATGGGCAATTCCAACGGCAAAACAAATACGAAACGTGTTGGGCTTGCTGTGGCGGATTCGTTGTCCGGCCCGTGGAAACGAATGGATAAGCCGTTAATCGGGCCCGGCGGCGAGGACGTATGGGATAATCATTGCACGTCGAATCCTTCATTTGTGAAGCATCCGAACGGCCAGTATTGGCTCTATTACAAATCGTGGAACTCCAGTGACTATTATAATTCTTCGCATCCGACGATTCGTGGGAACCGCAAGTACGGTCTTGCCGTTGCCGATACGCTTGAAGGGCCGTATGTCAAACATAAAGACAATCCCATCATCGATTATTCGGGATTAGGGGACAACAGGCAGCTCGAAGATGCTTATGTGTTTCTCGAAGGCGGCAAATTCAAGATGGTTGCCCGTGACATGGGAATCTTTGGTCACAATGTAGGCCTGTATCTGGAATCCGACGACGGCATCAAATGGTCGGAGCCGAAGATTGCCTACCTTCCGGTTAGTAAGTATGTCGAACAACCGCCCCCGCCGCGTCATCTGACCAAATACGGCCGGTTTGAACGACCACAGATTTTGACCAGAGACGGTAAAGCGGCCTATCTTTACACAACGTCACAGGGCGGCCAATATATGAATGCTTCGACATTCGTATTCAAAATCACGTGAGTCAGTATGTATTGAATTTCATAATTTCTTATCTGAAAGGGTAGTACAAAAATGAATAAAAATATTGTGTTAGCATTCATCGTGATTGCCGTTTCTTTGATAATGTTCTTTGATGTCGCGCCGGTCATGGCGCAGGTCAAATCCGGCAAGTTGGCGCCGAAGCCGTTGTATCGCGATCCGGTGTATGACGCCCCGACCGATCCGGTCCTTTGTTTTAACGCGGCGGAAAAAAAGTGGTTCATGTTTTATACCGGCCGTCGTGCGACCGAGCCCAATACGCCGGGCGTGACATGGGTTCATGGCTCACGGATCGGTATCGCCGAATCGGCTGACGGCGGGGCGACCTGGACGTATCGGGGCACTGCCGAGATCGACTACTCGCATGGCCTGACCGAATATACGTATTGGGCGCCGGAAGTCATTCATAACGACGGCATCTATCACATGTATCTCAGTTTCGTGCCGGGAATTTTCACGAATTGGGACCATCCCCGCGAAATCGTTCATCTAACCAGCAAGGACATGCTCAAATGGAAATACGAATCCACACTGGATCTTAAATCTGATCGGGTCATCGACTCCTGCGTCATTCAGCTTCCAAATGGCACGTGGCGGATGTGGTACAAGGACGAACGTGCTTCGAAGGCGCTGTCCTATGCAGATAGTCCGGACCTTTACAAATGGGGGGCAAAAGGTAATGCCATCAGTGACCGAAACGGCGAGGGCCCCAAGGTGTTCCGCTGGAAGGGCCATTACTGGATGGTTCCTGATCTATGGCAGGGACTCGGAGTATATAGTTCGGATGATTGTCTGAAATGGACTCCGCAGAAAGTCAATCTGCTCTCAGAGCCCGGAAAACACCCTTCGGATGTGCAGAGGGGCTCCCATGGAGACGTCGTAGTCAGCGGGGACCGTGCCTATTTATTCTACTTCACGGGATACGGCAGAGAGAGTCTGGATCCGAATGATCCTTATGCACGACGGCGTGCTGTAATCCAGGTCGTCGAGCTTGAAATTGAAGATGGTCAACTCACCTGTGACCGTGATAAACCGACATATATCCAACTGCTTGCGCAACTGGAAGAGGAAAAATAATAAACTGGGAAGAGACCCCAACGCTCTATCTCCTGAAAACAACCCAGATTCTTCGCCCCCATTCTTGCTTTCGCAAGAAAGTATGGGGGCTCAGAATGACAAATATGAGATATTTGTCATTTCCATCGGAGGGTGTGGAGCTCTTCTTTTGTTCGGATGAATTTTACGGTGCCGTCGTTGAGTAAGACACAACCGCCTTTGGGCTCGTGATTGTCGAAAGTAAATAATTCCGTCCGCCGTAAGAACCAATATCACTGTACAACTAAGAATTCATATTCGCTTAGCTTATCTTCACCGATTTCTTTTTCCCTGCATCGAAGAACAAAGCCTTGGCTTGTCATTTCGTATTCGAAATCCAAGCTGCTATAGGGATCTATAGGTAAATGGGCCGGAAGTGTTTCCGGTAATTGGCCAGTCTCGGCCTTTACAAGATAAATTTCCGTGGCTGCCTTGATGGCATTGAAGTTTGAAGCGTGACGAACCAGCAAATCGTAACAATCAGCAATTTGTCCAGCGCTTGCCTCGGACCATAGTATGAAATAACCAACTACCGGATCGCTATCATATTCATCGTATTCATCGTTAAGCTCATTAGTATGCCTTTGGATTTCAAGGTACTTGTCAACATACAACATATCACTATCTATCGTCTTAAATACAGCATTCAAGAAACTGGTATATGGTACTCTCGCTAAAGCGATCAGCTCATCATCTGTCATATTAAGAAACTCATTTTTGCTATTTTCATCAACAGCATTTTCTGCAAATTGCCCTCTGATCCACTCAAGAGCATCCTGGTCCTGACGAATGCTTTGCAGAAGTATTTCAAAATCCATCTCAAATGCATGGAAAAGTGATATAGATGGGTCCATAAAGGTAACAAGCTGACCTTGTAACCATGTTAATGTTTCAGCATCCGGAGGTATGGTGTTTAGGATATGCTGCATACAACGAAGGCTCATTCCATTAAGGCCCATCGACACCAAATGTCCCAGGATTGCCTCCCCGGAGATATGTTGTGCAAGTCTATTTAGACTTAGACATTTCTCAAGTGCTGCCCGGTAATCTCCATCGGCAGTAAGAATTCGTGCGTCCACTTCCAGAAGGAAAGCAAGCTGGCGTAATGTGCCTAAGATAGTCGTGAGATTAGGTATTCCCTGTGAGTATATAATTCCCCAGTTGCAATGTGTAATTTCAGTAGCGATCACTGCAAGTTCGATTGCTTCCTTAGAATTGTCCAGATAATCTCTGACGTTTTCATTAGGATCGGCACCACGTAAGACCGGGTCAATTAGTTCCGAATTATAATCGGGAAGGAGCAAAATCGCCTGATAATATAATAAAGCAGCGTTATCCGGATTAGGTGGCAACGATATTGCATGTGCTCTAACCGTCGTTAGGAACATAACCAAAATTATGCAACAAATTATCATTTTGTAATATGATTTCGTATTATTCATAATCGGTTTCCTTTCAGCGCATAAGCATGAAATTCAGGGTATAACTTGGCACGAACTGCAACCTAAAAGTGGTTTATCATAATAAATACTCCGATCCAGATGCTTCCTTTATTATACAATCTAAAAGCTGAAAAGTGTAAGAAAAATCAACGAAAAAGTTCAAGATGCTTGTAAGTCGTAGGGTAACTGTTTATGCAGAGGTGGTGGAATTGGTCTTGTATATGGTTGAGCTGTGAGATAAATATTACATACTAATGTACGCTGGAGATCCGGCTCCGGCAGGCTATTCTGAGTCGAGAGTTGACATTTGGCAGTCCAGACGGCATACTTTGAAAACTTGCGCTGGATTAATATAAACGGTGTGCAGAATACTAATGTAAAAACTGATTGAGAAGGTGGATTCGGTTTTGAAGGAAAAAATTCGTCAATTAGAGGAAATCGCACGACTTATCAGGATCGACGTCGTAACTATGATTCATAAGGCTGGAGACGGCCATCCTGGCCCGGCCCTCTCGGCGACGGATTTGATTACGGCTCTCTATTTCCATATTTTGAACGTCGATCCGAAGAATCCTGATTGGGAAAACCGGGACCGATTCATCCTGTCAAAAGGTCATGCCTGTCCCGCATTATATGCGGCACTCGCCAGGAAAGGTTACTTCCCCCGATCCGACCTGGTTGGTCTTCGCTCGCTGGAATCCCATCTACAAGGCCATCCCGATATGAACAAGACCGCCGGAATAGATTCGACCTCCGGCTCTCTCGGCAACGGTGTCGGCATCGGACTGGGCATGGCTTTAGCCGGAAGATACTTCGGCAGAGATTATTTCACATATGTTATCACCGGTGACGGCGAAATTGAGGAGGGCGTTGTTTGGGAAGCCGCCATGTCGGCAAAGAAGTACAAGGCAGGAAGATTGATTGTATTCGTCGACAATAATGGAATACAAAGTGGCGGTCCGATAGAACAGGTGAGCGGTTTGAATCCAATCCTACCCAAATGGGAGGCCTTTGGCTGGCACTGCCAGGAAATAAACGGACATGATTTTTCGGAGATACTCCGGGCCGTTGAAAATGCTAAATCCGATACTGAACTGCCCTCTCTTATTTTGGCCCATACAATTAAAGGCAAAGGAGTCCCCTTTATGATTGGTGACAACTCCTGGCATAAGCGCGTGCCGACAAAAGAAGAGTTCAAAGAAGCGATGCGTGCCCTGGCCCGCCGCCCCGTCTTGCGTCGTGAGACGCGGGGGCAGGGAGGAGAATGTTCATGAGCCGGCTTGGAAATACGCGAATTGCCTTTATTGAAAGCCTGACGGAGATTGTGGAGCAGGACCCCAAAGTCGTTTTGGTTTGTGCCGACTCGGTATTAGTGGTCAAGGGCAAATCCTTTACTGAAAAATATCCGGAGAGGTTCTTTGATGTCGGCATAGCCGAGCAGAACGCCGTCGCTTGTGCGGCAGGGATGGCAACTTGCGGCCTGATTCCATTTGTGGCAACGTACGCCGGTTTTATTACGATGCGGGCTTGTGAGCAGGTGCGAACCTTTGTGGCCTATCCGGGCTTGAACGTTAAATTTGTTGGTGCAAATGGGGGAATTTCCGCCGGTGAAAGGGAAGGTGTGACGCACCAGTTCTTTGAGGATTTGGGAATTATGCGCGCCATTCCGGGTATTACGGTTGTTGTGCCGGCCGATCCTGCTCAGGTTAGCCAGGCAACTAAAGCCATTCACAAAATTCATGGACCGGCGTATATGAGAATCGGTAGCGGACGCGATCCCGTCGTGGACAGTGACGTGCCGTTTGAGTTGGGCAAAGTCAGAATCCTCAAAGAGTACGGATATGATGTCGCGTTCTTTGCCAATGGATTCGTGATTAATCGGGCTCTGGAAGCTGCCGATATATTGAAACAAGAAGGAATTAACTCGGTTGTTGTTGATGTCCATACCCTAAAACCTCTGGATGAAACAGCCATCATTCGAATACTGGAGAAGACTGGAGCTGCTGTCACTGTCGAAGATCATAATATCATCGGCGGACTGGGCAGCGCGATCGCCGAGCTGACCGCTGAGAAACTGCCGTCACCTGTCATCAGAGTCGGCCTCAAAGATACTTACCCGCGCTCGGGGGAACCCGGTCCTCTGCTGGACTATTACGAAATGTCGGTGACAGACCTTGTAAAAGCGGCTAAAAAGGCGATTAAGAAAAGGGGGCGGAAAAGGATTTAAAAAACGGATAGCATTTAGGCTGGCCATGAAACGTATTCAGCCTTAAACAAGAAGGGATAGTACTAATGTCTAAAAAACGCCTGGCCCTTATTCACACATCGGCTGTGATGATTCCGGTTTTCGGTGAACTCTGTGCAGAATTGCTGCCTGATGTGGAAGTCGTCCATATGGTTGATGAAAGTCTGTTGAAAGATATCATCGCCAACAATCAACTTTTGAAGACGACTACCCGCAGGGTCGTAGGCCATATTGTCTCTGCAGAACAGGCTGGGGCGGATATTATCATGGTCACGTGTTCGTCGATTGGCCCTGCCGCAGAATTGGGGCGTCAGCTTGTGGATGTCCCTGTCATGCGTGTCGATGAGCCGATGGCGGTCTTAGCAGTCGAAAAGGGTTCGCACATCGGTGTTATAGCTACCTTGCCATCAACCTTAAATCCTACGGCAGAGTTGATCAAAGCTCAGGCCGAAAAACAAGCCAAGGAAGTTACGGTAACAACAAAATTGTGTGAGGGTGCGTTCGAAGCAGTTATATCAGGAGATGGCAAAACACATGACAAGAATGTCGGTGCCGGCATACAGGAGCTGACCGAAAAAGTTGAAGTCATTGTGCTTGCCCAAGCATCGATGGCGCGAGTCGTTGATAATCTTCCTGCCGAGACTAAAAAAATCCCTATTTTGTCGAGCCCAGGATTGGCCGTTGAGCGTTTGACGACATTGCTCTGACCATCGGTAAACATTCTTCGAGGAGCCAGAATGATCAAAAACATAATGAGCATAATCCATAGAATTTGCTTATATTTATCAGGTGCTTGTTTTTTAGGCTTAATCGGCTGTTGGATTGCAGAATATCCGGCGGGATGCGGCCCCTTGGCGATATGCTGTATTATCCTCCTGGCGATCGGCTTGTCCGGTGTCCCCCTGCTGCTAGGATATCGATTCACGGTCTGTATCTTAGCCGCTGTTGTCACGCCCATGATTTACCCGCACTTATTTCTCGAACCGGGTGGTATGAATCTACAAAATCCCAGACTTATTATGTTCATTGTCCAATTGGTCATGTTCGGCATGGGTACGCAAATGAGCGTCAATGACTTCATCGGTGTCGTCAAGATGCCGAAAGCCGTAATGATAGGAATCACATGCCAGTTTACAATTATGCCTCTGGTCGGATATACCATTGCAAAAACGATTGGCTTTCCTCCGGAAATAGCCGCAGGAATCATATTGATTGGTTCCTGCTCCAGCGGGCTTGCTTCCAATGTCATGACCCATATGGCCGGCGCCAATCTGGCTTTGTCTGTCACCCTAACGGCAATTGCCCAGTTGATCGCACCGGTTATGACGCCTCTCTGGATGAAAATACTCGCCAGCGAGTTTGTAGAAGTAGATTTTCTAAAAATGATGATGAATATTATCCTGATGGTCGTCGTACCGATTATTGCCGCTCTGGTTTATAACAGACTCAGGAAAGACCGGCTCAAAGGGCTCCATCGTCTGATGCCGGTTATTTCCATGGCCGGTATAATCTATTTTACCGCCGTGACAACCGCCGCAGGACGAGACCACCTGATTCAGATCGGAGCCATACTCGTCATCGCGGCAATCTTTCATAACACGGTAGGGTATATTTTGGGTTACTGGGGCTGTCGCCTGTTTGGTCTGGACAGAGATTCCTGCAGGACCATTGCCATCGAGGTGGGTTTACAAAACGGGGGAATGGCATCCGGCCTTGCCGGACAAATGGGTAAATTAGCAACGGTCGGTCTGGCCCCGGCCATCTTCAGCCCCTGGATGAACGTCTCCGGCTCAGTCTTGGCAAACTTTTGGCGAAAACATAAATAACAACAGTTTTACTGGGTCAACTTGACGTGGATTTGCGTCCACAATGATTTACACGGCCGGAGACGCCGAAGCCCTAACTCGTTTTGTGGAGCACAACCACCGCCTCGTTATTATCAGCGGCTTGTTGTTAGTGCTTTCAATGGTGGCAGACGAAACCGTCACCATGGCTCTTAAGACAAAGGAACAAAGTCCTTCCCGAAATAAAGTAGGCTTTGTAGAAAAAGAAGACTTTATGAAGAAAGGAGATTTTATGAAAACTGTTGATCGTAGAATATTTAACGCTGCAATGCTTTTGGTTATCTACCTTGTTGGAACACAGGCAGTAGCTTCGGCACACACAGTAGCCGTTCCTGAAAATCCAGTATGGCCCAGGCCGACTCTTGTTCCTATCCCGGTTAGTATTGCAGGTGTTGAGAAACCTGTTGTGTTACTGGACAATGCTTGGAAGATGCAGCAAAATCCTCAGGGTGAATTCTGGGACAACTCTGTTGATCTGTCAAGCTGGAGCGATGCAGCTGTGGGAGGAAGAAGTGGTAGGCGAGGGGGCCGCAGTGGCGGCGCATTCCTTATAGCTTATAAGAAAAAGATTACGATACCGGCTGAATTCAAAGGCAAGCGGACTATCCTGAGATTCGAGAGTGTTGCACACGGCGCCAGAGTTTGGGTCAATGGACAGTTCATTCGCGACCACTGGGGTTATCTGCCCTGGAGTTGTGATATTTCAGAACACGTCACTGCCGGTGAGGAAGTTTGGCTTACTGTCGAGGTGGATACCTCCCGAGAGGGTTTAGCTGCTTTCGTCAGGGCAGGAGGAATTCAGGGTGACATCAGACTTATTGCTGTTCCACAGGATTATATAACCCGGTTTCATACCTCGACAGTTTTTGACAGGCAGTATCGTAACGCTACGCTTCAAGTATGGCTGACTATTTTCTTCCGCAAAGCCAGCAGCGCCCGAGTGAGACTGATATTGAAGGATATGGAGGGTAATACTATCGTAGTAAATCCGGATACTATTGGCATGACCCGCTACACACCGGATATTCTCGCAGATGTAATGGTCTCTAATCCTAAAAAGTGGGATGCGGAACATCCGAATCTTTATACCCTCCAGGCTCAACTCCTGGTGGGGGACGAGATCGTTCAGACGCTGAGCCGGACAATCGGCTTTAGAGAAGTAAAAGTGGTAGGCAACCAATTTTTTGTTAACGGTAAAGAAGTCAAATTTCGCGGCATATGGGGCGGAGGCGACGTGGCCTCGCTGCAAGAGATAAATGCCAACCACACTCGCCAGAAGTGGGTAAGCGAGCAGTTCCTGAACGAGTGTGACCGGATGGGCATGTACGTTCTGGATGAGAATCCCGTGGATTTTGCCAAGTACGGCCCGGAAAGCGATCCCGAGTGTACCCATCAGTGGCTGAATCTGATCGCCGATCAATTGGAACGGGACCGGAGTCATCCATGCGTTATTATGTGGGGGCTGGGCAATGAGTCCTTCCACGGCGAAAATATTCTTAAGGCCTTCAAATACGTCAGCTTTGAGGACAAACAACGTCCGACTATGTACAGTTGGGCCAACCGGGTTCCACCCGATGAGGAGTTGCCGTATACGGTTTACAGCTCCCATTACCCAAACCTGAACGATCCCAATATGGGCCTGGGCGACTACACTGTGGCTAAGTGGCATTCCAGTTCCTTGGTCAAGCAGCGAAATCCTGTGCCGGTAATGCCGGTACTCCACGATGAGTACTGCCATACCGTACTCAACCAGGAACTCGTAGCTCGAGATCCGGGCGTGCGCAACTTCTGGGGCGAGAGCATTTATCGTTACTGGGAAAAAATGTTCGTGACGCCGGGTGCCCTGGGCGGCGATATTTTCGGCCTGCAAAGGGGCGGTCGGAGTGCCCCTGAGCCGTACCTGGTACGCAAGGCCTATTCGCCGGTGCGAATTGAGAACAAGCCGCTGCCCAATCCCGGATCGGGTAGGGCACTCGATATCCCAATCAAGAATTGGTTCGACCATACCAACCTCAACGAATTGAAGGTTGAATGGGCTGTGGGCGATGAGACAGGGACACAATCCGGACCAGATGTAGCCCCGCACGACGCAGGTACTCTGCAGATTCCTGCCCGCAATTGGCGCGACGGCGATGAATTGAGCCTGAAGTTTTATGTGGCCGGTGGCCGGATGGTGGACGGATTCCTGTTGGTGATAAATCCGCCCGAGTTCACCTTGCCCAGGGCGCAGGGACCGGCGCCGCGCCTCGAGGAAGACCCGAATAAAATCGTGGTCACTGGCCAGGATTTCCGCGTGGTATTCGACAAGTATCGCGGTCTGATCAGCGAAGGTTCATACAAGGGCAAGACAGTCATTATCGACGGGCCATTTGTGAACCTGCTTGGTTCCGGTCTGGCCGTCGGTGAGTGGTGGTGTGACAGTATAAGTGCCCATACCGAGGGCAATGAAGTCGTAGTAGATATTATTAGCAATTATGCAGTGATTGAAGTCAGCTTCCAGGTCCGGATCGACGGCACCGGTCTGATCACGACGAAATACACCCTGGACTATGTACCGGGTGAGCCGCCCCAACCGACATGGTCACCGTGGAACGCCACCAGCGTAGGCGGCTATGATGAAGTCGGTGTAGCTTTCGTGCTCACCGGTGACATCGACCGACTCTCCTGGAAACACAAAGGTCTCTGGTCTGTCTATCCTGAGGACCACATCGGTCGAAACGCAGGTATCGCTCAGCGTGATCCCGGCGAGCAGCCGGCTGCTCAGGGACAACGAGGATTTCAACAGGCCGGCGGAATCTTTGGCGGAGCCCGTGGTGCAGCCGAGCCAACCGCATCCGATGATTTTAGAAGTACGAAGGAAAATATCTATTATGCCTCGGCAATCGTGGTTGACTCGGAATCCCGCCTGACAGCTCTATCCGATGGCCGGGACGCCGTGCGTATGGAAATCTTCAGGGGTTACCGGGCCCTGACCGGTGGTGTCCGTATGAACATCAACAACCAGTGGAACTATCCCGATCTGGGGCTGGGCAGCTATGCCAAACCGCCGATTATGATTGGTTCAGGCTACTCCAATGAAATTCTTGTGCGGTTAGCCGACGGTGACGAAGTTGAATAATTTGGGAAAATCCTTTTTTACTTGAGGGTAGTTTTTGCAAAGAAAGGAATTGTTATGAAAACGGCACAACACAAAGCTATTGGGATGATGCTGTTCAAATCTTGGCGATTGGCCCGCCCCGGGGCCCCTTGGGGGGCAATATTTCAAGTCTGGATTATGTCGGTAGTACTTTTAACTGCCACTACCGGTTTAGCTCTGGAAAAACCACTGCGGGTAGTTTTCGAAGGAGTGAAATCGGAGCAAAGGTGGTCATTAAAGGAATTGGACTCACAGTTGCCGTCCGACTGGTCGCAGGTAAACTTCCTCGTTATGGAAATGAGAGTTTCTTCGCCACAGCGTTTTTCTTTATGGCTTTACACAGCCAATGGGAGACGCCGGATCATGCTCCAGCCGTTCGGACAGAATGTATGGTTGCGGGCTTCCATTCCACTGCAGTATTTCAAGGGTAAAGATCAGCGAGGAACCGATCTGGCCTCGACAAACAACAGACGTACTGATTCATTTTGGATGTCTGTTTGGGGGCCGTTTGGGGATTTAACACAGATTGAGGCCATAGGTGTGGTTATGGAATATCCGGTTAATAAGCCAGTGCTTGAGATTCGCTCCTTAGAGCTGTCTAAGGAAGATGCAGGCTCTGATTTCCTGGAGAAAAAGCCGGTGCTGGACGAATTCGGACAGTGGGCTCACACAGACTGGCCTCGCAAGATCAAGAGTGCCGAACAGCTTGAAAAGGAATTGGCCGAAGAAAAAAATAACTTACGTTCTGGAGATTTCAATTATTGCGAGTACGGCGGCTATTTAAATACAAGAGCAAAGGCAACGGGCTTTTTCCGAGTCCAACAGATTGATGGCAAGTGGTGGTTTGTCGATCCTCACGGGCACATGTTTTTATCCACGGGCTCGAACGGCATGCGAAGCGGTCGCGGCCGGCGCGGCCAGCGGGGTTCCGGCCAAGGCTTGGATACGGGGGCGGAACTGTTGAATCGACGTATGGACGCATGGGGCTTGAATACAGTTGGCAACTGGTTCAGATTAGGGCAAAACCAACAGAAGGCCTATGTAACGACATTTCGGGGTCCAAGAGGAGGACTGAGTTATCTGGGAATGCCGGATGTGTACTCGGAGGATTTTGCCCGCAGTGTTGAATCTGCTGCCGCTCAACAGTGTGCTCCTCGAAGGAATGATCCCTGGTTGATAGGATACTTCATGGGAAACGAACCGCCGTGGCCGGGACGGGAAAGCGAGTTGGTGGACATGTTTCTAAATGGGTCCGAGACGGCCACTAAGAGTAAGCTAATAGATTATCTTGCACAGGGAGACACTCCGGAACGCCGGGTAGAATTCATACATGGAATGTTCCAAAGATACCTCACTGTACTTGTCGAGGCCGTTAAAAAGCACGATCCCAATCATATGAATCTGGGTATTCGATTTGGGGGTACACCTCCTGAGCCGGTTTTGCGAATGGGCAGTGTTTTTGATGTCTGTAGCATAAATGTATATGAATATGAGCCGACCAATAAGATAAAAAGAGTATATGAAGTCACCGGACGTCCGGTTCTGATCGGAGAGTTTCATATCGGTGTACCTGCTAATGGATTGGGAGCAGGTCTCGTTCAGGCACGTGACCAGATAGAGCGGGGAAAAGGATACCGTTACTATGTAGAGCAGGCAGCGGCCTTGCCTTGTTTTATTGGGGCACACTGGTTCATATGGCAGGATGAGCCGGTCTTAGGGCGTATGGACGGCGAGAATTATAATATCGGATTTGTGGATGTTACCAATCGTCCATATCCTGAACTTGTGGAGTCTGCAAAGGCGACCCATAAACGGCTGTTTGAGATTCACTTAGGCAAGTTAGAGCCTATCAGCCAGAAACCGAAAGCCTCAGAAGCCGGAACACCCGATTCACCTTGGGATTAATTTTGTCAATTTTTGCCTGTTATATCGAACTCTGCTTACACTATTTCGAGGATTGACTATGTAGTAAAAAAGTAATATGCTAAAGTGTGAAACAAAGGCCCATTCGGCACAGTAGGTTTCCATCTTATTGTTTAAGAAAGGAGTAATGTATATGAGTTTTCACAAGAAAATTTTTCAATTTTCTCTCGGTGGTATGACTATGCTGGCTGGTTTTATGATAGCTCTGGCAGCGGCTCAGGGCGAATCCCCTAAAGACTGGGAAAATCCGGAGTTAGTCGGCCAGAATCGCCTTGCACCTCATGCAACGATGATGATCTATCCTGATATCGAAGCTGCAAAGCAGGTTGAAGCCGTAGCCACACTCGAAGACCGTTCGAAATCTCCCTGGTTTCGCTCTCTGAACGGAGATTGGAGGTTTCTATGGTCACCAAGGCCGGATGAAAGACCAACAGACTTTTACCAGGCTGATTTCGATGATTCAGACTGGGATACAATTCCGGTTCCTTCGAACATCGAGATGCAGGGCTATGGTGTTGCGATTTACACCAATGATCGGTACCCGTGGGTGGTGGATGGTGAAAAACCGAATCCACCGAAGATACCGAATATCAACAGCCACATCGGTTCCTATCGTCACTCCTTCGAAGTCCCACGAGCCTGGGACGGGCGGCGAATCTACATCGCCTTCGACGGCGTAAATTCCTTTTTTTACCTCTGGATCAACGGCCGGAAGATCGGCATGAGCAAAGACAGTAGGACTGTGGCGGAATTCGACATTACGGATTTTGTGAAGCCGGGTGAGAACCAGATTTCGGTACAGGTCTTTCGCTGGAACGATGGCTCGTGGCTGGAAGACCAGGACTTCTGGAGGCTAAGCGGCATCTTCCGAGATGTTTATATCTGGTCGCCCGACAAACTTCATATCTTAGATTTTGAGGTTATAACTCAGCTTGATGAGAGTTACAAAAGCGGCCAAGTTACCGTTGACTTAAAAATACAGAATAAAAAAACTCAGGCCGAAAATGTAACAATCACTGCTGAGTTGTTGGATGCTCAGGGCAACCAAGCTATATCTGTGATTTCAGCTTCCTGCAACGTGCCTCCTGCACAAGAAACAGCGTGTACAATTTCAGGTAGAGTCCGTGACGTCCGCCTATGGTCTGCCGAGGATCCATACCTCTATCGCCTGCTGCTGAGACTCACAGATGCAGATGGAAAGGTTGTCGAAGTGATTCCTGTTAACATAGGATTCCGCAAGGTCGAACTGAGAGACGGTAATCTGCTGGTCAACGGTGAGCGAATCTTCATCAAGGGAACCAATCGGCACGAGCATCACCCCGACCGGGGACACTACATCAAGCCCGAGGATATGATCCGAGACATCATGATTATGAAACAAAATAACATCAATTCGGTGCGCACGAGTCACTATCCTAATACACCTGCGTGGTACGATATGTGCGATCTATACGGGCTTTACTTGGTTGATGAGGCCGATATTGAGTGTCACGGCGCACAGTATCTGACAAATGATCCTCGTTTTGCGGCTGCATACATGGATCGGACAATACGTATGGTTGAGCGAGATAAAAATCACGCCTCAATCATTATGTGGTCGGTCGGAAATGAAAATGGCTGGGGCGACAACCTGCACGACACCTCTTCCTGGATGCGCCAACGTGATGCCGGACGGCTGGTTATTTCCTGTGAAGCTGGCGAAGGCCCGAATACTGATATCGTCTGTCCGATGTACAGCAGGCCAGAGACCCTGGGAAGATATTCTTCGAGGACACCGGAGCCGTATCGTCCGTTCATGTTGATTGAATATACTCACGCCATGGGTAATAGTAATGGTGATGTCTGGAGCTATTGGAAACAAATCTATGACAAGCCTTATTTACAGGGCGGCTGGGTTTGGGACTGGGTGGACCAGGGTCTGCGTCAGCCTATTGTCGAAGACCGTAACGGCCGATTCCTCAAGGTCAAGCCAGGCGATAAAACCTTCTGGGCCTTTGGAGGTGACTTCGGCCCCGAAGGCACACCCAGCGATCAGAATTTCTGCTGCAACGGCCTTGTCTCTGCCGACCGTACACCTCATCCGGGTCTGGCCGAAATAAAAAAGGTTTACCAGAGTATACATATCTCTGAAGTGGAACTTCTTGTCTCCACAATCGCAATCAGCAATGGGTATTCCTTCACAAAGCTCAGCGATTTGGTCAAGGGGACCTGGACAATTAGCGTTGATGATCGGATTACTCAGTCTGGAACTCTGGACGAACTGGATATCGAGCCTCTCGAATCCAGGCAGATATTTTTATCGATGGAACCAGCTACTTTTGAGCCGGGTGTAGAGTATTTTCTTAATTTAAGTTTCGTTCTCAAGGACGAGCAACCCTGGGCTCCGGCCGGGCATGAAATAGCATGGGAACAGTTTAAGCTGCCGGTCGAAAAGCCGGCTGTAACTGCTGATTCCGGCCAAATGCCTTCGCTGAAATTCAGTAATCAAAACGATGTCATCCGCGTTGACGGGAGCAATTTCTCGGCGGCGATTAACAAGACTACCGGTTTCCTTAGCTCGATACGGTATAAGAACACCGAATTGATTGCTGAACCGCTGGCGCCTGATTTCTGGCGGGCACCGACTGACAACGATCGGGGTAACAATATGTCACGTCGTTGCGGAGTTTGGAAAACTGCCATGCAGAGCTGGAAACCCCAGAACGTCACTGTAACTCAGCTCGCACCACAGGTGGTACAAATCTCAGTCGTTTCGCATATTGAAGATATTAAAGGTGACTATAAGCTGAATTATCGGATATATGGTGACGGCACGCTTCGGATCAATGCCGAAGGTCAGGCCGCTGCTGATCAGGTGCCGGAGATTCCACGGTTCGGAATGCGGATGGCGATGCCGGAGGGATTTGAGATAATCCGCTGGTTCGGGCGCGGACCCCAGGAGACGTATTGGGATCGCTGTGATGCCCGCGTGGATATGTATCAAGGGACCGTGGATGAGCAGTACTTCGATTATTCAGAACCTACCGAGACGGGCAATAAGGTGGATGTGCGCTGGGTGGCTCTGACCAATGACAAGGGAGTCGGATTGTTGGCGATTGGTATGCCGCATCTTAGTGTCAATGCGCTCCACTATACGGCCGAGGATCTTGACGGACCGGCACATATTTATGAAGTACAGCGTCGTGATAATGTTTATCTGAACCTGGACTATAGGCAAATGGGTGTCGGCGGAGACAATAGCTGGGGCGCCAGGACACATCCGGAATTTACATTGCCGGGTAACGAAAAATATGCGTACAGCTTCTGTCTTCGTCCATATGACTCGTCTATGGGAGAAGTTCAAAAAGTCGCACGAATGGCAACACCAAAGTAAGGACAGTTCGCTGAGATTGGCCTTCCCATAGACAGAACCGCCCGTACGTGTGAATCAAAGTTTGTATCTTACCTGCTGGCAGGCAGGAATCGTGATATGTAAGGAAAGGATCTGTGAAGATGATGTTACAGCTTATCCTGGGGATTGTTTTTTCCATTCATGCAATAGCCCAAGCAGATCAGCCCTCTGTAACCAGGCCCACAATCTCCTTTGGCAATAGCGGCAAACTTATTTACCGGGCCGATGAGCAAGGCAATCGTATCCCGGATTTTTCCCACTGCGGATACATGGGGCAAAATAAGCCTATTCCCAACGTTCCTGTCCGGGTAGTTGTTTCTCCGACGCCAGGTGACAATACGGATCGCATCCAGGCTGCACTTGATTATGTCGCCTCTCTTGCGATCGATGAAAATGGCATTCGCGGTGCAGTCCTATTGCTCAAAGGCCGATATGAGGTTTACGGCGGCCTGAAAATGTCCGCCTCGGGCGTTGTGTTACGCGGTCAGGGTATGGGCTTGGCCCCAGGGGGCGAAGACGGCACCGTGCTTGTCGCAGCCGGCCGGGACAGACGAACACTTATCCGAATCATTGGTAAAAATGACCGAACGAATTTATCCGAAACATCTCCCGCCGGGGATGGCCAAGCTCAATACCAAATCATAGATGATTATGTTCCCGTCGGTGCATGCAGCTTTCGTCTGAATTCCATCAAAGGACTGAAAGTCGGTGACATGATTAACATTATTCGCCCCAGCACGAAGGAATGGATTGAGCGACTGGGAATGAACAAGTTCGGCGGCGATTTTAGCGGTGCTCCGACCTGGAGGCCGGGTTCACGCGATCTGGTCTGGGACCGTATCATCAAGTCCATCACAGGTGATCAGGTGGTCGTTGATGCTCCCATCACCACCGCCATCGAAACTCAGTTCGGCGGAGGATTGGTTCAGCCGTACTCATGGCCCGGCCGTATCAGCCACATCGGTGTGGAGAACTTGCGATGTGAGTCCGCTTTCGATCCGGATAATCCCAAGGATGAAGCACATTCATGGATGGCCGTCACGATGGAGAACGTCGAGAATGCCTGGGTGCGCCAGGTGACAATGAAACATTTTGCCGGTTCGGCCGTTGCTATCTTCGAAAGCTGCAAACAAGTCACTGTGCAGGATTGTATGTCACTGGCACCGGTCTCGGAAAACGGCGGGTATCGGCGGCATACGTTCTTTACAATGGGACAATTAACATTGTTCCTTCACTGCTGGGCCGAACATGGCCGGCATGATTTCTCCGTTGGATTCTGTGCCGCCGGCCCAAATGCATTCGTACAATGTGAATCTATGTTACCTTTGGACGACAGTGGTCCAATTGAAAGTTGGGCCTCAGGAACACTCTACGACAACGTCAACGTCGATGGCAATGCTCTGAGACTGTGCAACCGAGGCAGTCGAGGGCAAGGCCTTGGCTGGGCGGCGGCCAATAGTGTCTTCTGGCAGTGCAATGCGGCAATTGTGCAATGTGAAAATCCACCGACGGCACAAAACTGGGCCTTCGGCTGCTGGGGCGAATTCGAGGGCGACGGCATCTGGTATGGGTCGAATAATTTTGTCAGGCCGAAAAGCCTGTTTGGGGCGCAAACGGCCGAGCGTTTGGGCAGGGATTCCGAACAGAGGCTTCAGCTGCGGCCTTTATCGACCGCAAGCGCCACTAATCCCGGCATTCAGGGCGCCGAAGACTTTACAATCGCATCACGACAACCTCGACAACAGCTCCGGCAGTTCATTGCCGAGGCGAGTCAGCGGCATACAATTCCTACCGAACCGGGGGATGCGAAAACTCTGGAAGCGATTCTTGCCGAGCGAAAGATCGAATCATCGAAAACAGCGGAACAAAAACCCGGCAGAAAAATGACACTCACCGATGGGTGGTTGACGAGCAATGATCGGTTGCTGATTGGCGGCAGCGGTAATGTCACCTGGTGGCGCGGCAAAATTCCACCTCGCGAGGCGCCATCCCTTGGCCCGAGCCTGACACGATTTATGCCGGGCCGGATTGGTCCCGGTTTTACGGATGATTTACACGAACTGACCGATTCGATGGTCTCAAGAGGCCAGACCATCCTCAACCACAATTACGGCCTTTGGTATGATCGCCGCCGGGACGATCACGAGCGCATACGGCGTATGAACGGGGACACAAGGCCGCCGTACTACGAACTGCCCTTTGCACGCAGCGGTCAAGGCACGGCATGGGACGGCCTGAGCAAGTACGACCTGACAAAATATAATCCCTGGTACTGGAGCCGGCTCATGGAGTTTGCGGTTCTTTGCGAACAGAAGGGGCTGGTCCTGCTTCATCATAATTATTTTCAACACAATATCCTGGAAGCGGGGGCTCACTGGGCGGATTTCCCCTGGCGTTCCGCCAACAATATTAACGACACCGGCTTTCCGGAGCCGCCACCGTATGCAGGGAACAAACGCATCTTTATGGATGAGTTATTCTATGATGTGAATCATCCGGTTCGCCAGCCCCTGCATCGCCTCTTTATCCGGAAGTGCCTTGAGAACTTTAAAGACAACTCAAATGTCATTCAATTAACCAGTGCCGAGTTTACAGGGCCGCTGGAATTTGTCCAGTTCTGGCTTGATACGATCATCGAATGGGAACGGGAAACCGGACACAAGCCGTTAATCGGGCTCAGTTGTACTAAGGATGTCCAGGATGCGATTCTTGCCGATCCTGTTCGGAATCAGGCGGTATCTGTCATAGATATTCGCTATTGGTGGTATCAGGCGAATGGTGAGCTCTATGCCCCACAGGGCGGCTTACATCTGGCTCCTCGCCAGCATGCTCGCATTGATAAACCCAGGTCATCGTCATTTGAACAGGTATTTCGTGCCGTTCACGAATACCGAACGAAATATCCCGATAAAGCGGTTCTGTATTCGGCGGAGAATGCAAATGGCTGGGCCGTATTAATGGGCGGCGGATCGATCCCGAATCTCCCCACTGCGACGGACCAAAATCTGCTGACTGCGATTTCGCGTATGAAACCACATATTCTGCCGGACGGAGTGAGAGGTCGGTATGCATTGGCCGAACCTGGTCAAAGCTATCTTGTGTATGCCGCATCCGGAGATACGATTCAACTGGATCTTACAGCGGCAAAGGGGCGTTTTCTGACGCGTTGGCTGGATCCTAAGAGCGGCAAGGATGTTTTGAGCGGCGAATCCGTTGCAGGCGGAACGAAAGTCACTATCAAGCCCCCATTCAATCCTTGCCTGCTATGGCTGTTTCAGCAATAGATTTTGGATTCAGGATTCAGGGCGAGGATCTTATTATGATAAAGTGGCACAAAAACAAACTGCTTTGGCTGTGTTTACAGGCTGGATTCATAATTATAATATTTGGGCAGATATGCCGGGCCGAATCCCAAAAGGATTTGATGAGCATAAACAAGCAGAGAGTGATTGTTTTAACGGATATTTCAAACGAACCGGATGACGAGCAGTCGATGGTGCGTTTTTTGGTCTATTCCAATGAATATGATGTCGAAGGATTAATCGCCACGACCTCCGTCTGGCTGAGGAACAGGGTGCGTCCGGATAAAATCCGGGAGCGGGTCGAAGCATTCGGCAAGGTTCGTAACAACCTTCTCAAGCATGCCCCGGGGTGTCCGACAACGGAGCACCTGCTTGGTGTGATTAAAGAAGGACGTCCCGAATTCGGCATGGTCGGCGTCGGGAATGGAAAGAGTTCTGAAGGATCGCAACATATTATAGAGGTAGTCGATAGGCCGGATGAACGGCCGGTCTGGATCTGTGTCTGGGGCGGAGCCAACTGTTTGGCGCAGGCGCTGTGGGAAGTCAAATATTCCCGCAGCAAAGATAAACTGGATGCCTTCGTTTCAAAGCTGCGCGTTTATACGATTTCCGATCAGGACAACTCCGGGCGCTGGCTGCGGATTACTTTTCCGAATCTGTTTTATATCGTCAGCCCAAGCAGTGTGGACAATATGGAATATTACAAAGCAACCTGGACCGGCATTTCCGGCGATCGCTTATATAAAAAATCCTCAATGCATAAGTTCGAGCTGGTCGATAATCCCTGGCTGGAGAAGAATATTATCAACGATCACGGTCCCCTGGGAGCGCTTTATCCCAGACTAGTGCTCTGTCGCACATAACGTGATGTCATACAGGCTTTTTTGCCGATATATCTAAAAAACGGTATTTTGACAAGGAGGCTGCTATGGCAAATAAAGCAAAATATGTTGTTGAATTGACAAGTGAAGAAAGAAGTCAGATTAAGCGAATGCTCAGCAAAGGTAAAGCTGCGGCTTACAAGCAACGGCATGGAAGAATTCTACTGCTGACAGATCAAGGCCCTCATGGCGGCAAAAAGATGAGCGATACCGCAATAGCACAGGCTCTGGCCTGCGGTCAGGCAACGGTAGAACGTATTCGCAAGCGTTTTGTTCTGGAGGGATTCGAGGTGGCATTGGGCCGTAAAAACCGCACTAATTACCGGCGTAAAATTGACGGCAAGGCAGAAGCTCATTTAATATTCTGCCGCAATTCTACGGGTTTCAACCCGTAGATGAAGTTATCCGACGAAGTCGGACGGGTGTAACCAGAAGCGGCAATGCCACGGGTTTTAACCCGTGGTTGTTTACTTGCGTTGACGTGCAGCAAGGTTCCTGATGGACATCATCGCTGGACGCTCAGGTT
>CAZFOQ010000007.1:0-50788 GCA_964520535.1 uncultured Pirellulales bacterium
CATCCTGAGGCACTGCCGAAGGATCTGGGCATAGAAAAAGAGATTCTTCACTTTAGCTCACTTTGGTTACTTTTTACTCGTTGTAATTATGGAAGTAGCAGAAATAAAAACGGCGATAACGGAACTGTCGGCCCGGGTGGAAAACATCCGGGACTGGCTTTGACTTAATCAATAAAAAGACCCGGATGCAGCAATTAGAGGCCCAGATGTCCAAAACCGGCTTCTGGGATAATCCGGAGACGGCCCAGTCGGTTGTATCCCAATTAAGCGCACTTAAATCGGTCGTTGAGCCGGTAGAGGAATTGTCGCGTGAGGTTGCGGACCTGCGCGAATTGTTCGAGCTGGCAGTCTCCGAATCGGATAAAGAGGAATTAAACCAGTTGGAAAGCCATTTAGATGTTCTTGTTAAAAGATGCGAACAGGTGGAATTAGCAGGTCTGCTTTCGAAACCGGAGGATATGAAGAATTGCTTCTTCAGTATTCACGCCGGGGCCGGCGGTACGGAAAGCTGCGATTGGGTGAATATGCTGCTGAGGATGTACACGCGGTATTTCGAAGAGAACAAATTCAAGTTCCAGGAACTTGATATTACACCGGGCGAAGAAGCGGGAATACGCTCAATAACTTTGCAGGTCAGCGGGCCTTTTGCATTCGGCAAGCTCTCGTGCGAGACCGGCGTGCATCGTCTTGTCAGGATAAGTCCGTTCGATGCGAATAAACGCCGGCATACGAGCTTCGCAGCGGTGGACTGTATTCCCGAATTTGATGACGATATCGACATCGAGATAGATGAGGACGATATTCGGATCGATTTTTACCGCGCCCGCGGTGCCGGCGGGCAGCACGTCAACAAAACCAGCTCGGCGGTACGCATTACGCACGAGCCGACAGGGATCGTAGTGCAGTGCCAGAACGAGAGAAGTCAGCACAAGAACAGGGCCCAGGCGATGAAAATGCTCAAGGCAAAATTATATATGCTGGAGCAGCAGAAGCGCGATGCCGAGATTGCCAAGCTGTACGGCCAAAAGGGCGAAATCGCATGGGGCAACCAGATACGAAGTTATGTCCTCCAGCCCTATCAGATGGTCAAGGACCATCGAACCGATTTCCAGATCGGCAATGTGGATGCCGTGCTGGATGGGGACATCGAGGGATTTATTGAAAGCTATCTGCGGCATCGGGCAAAAACGAACCAAGGCAAAAAGTAAGGATTGATAAGCAATAGAGGCAAAAAATGAAACAAATTATTGATGTCAGGTTAAACACACGGAATGTTGATTTCATCCAGTGCAAAACGGATGTCCTTGTTGTGGGTATATTTTCAGATGCGAAAAAGCTGGATCCATTGAATGCACAACTGGATAAAAAACTCGCCGGTGCGATTGGGCGGCTGATTAAATTAGGCGATTTCAAGGGAGACGACAAAACCAGCGCGATCGTATACGGCAGTGAGAAAATTGGTGTCAAACGTGTTCTGCTTATGGGCCTTGGCGAGAAGGAAAAGGCGACACTTGATACCATTCGCAAGGCGGCGGCCAATGCGGCGAGAAAATCTGTCGAGGTCAAGGCGAAAACTGTTGCCCTGGCCCTGCACAATGCCTTTGGCAGGCGTTTCGATTTATCCGCGGTCGGGCAGGCGTGTGGCGAAGGGACATATTTCGGCGGTTATATCTACGATGAGTTCGTTACCGAGAGTAAGGACGGGCGGCTGGGTTCGTTAAAAGTAGAGCTAATCGATTCTGATTCTGAGAAACTAAGGCAGTTGAAAAAAGGTCTCGCTGTCGGAGCGATTATTGGCCAGGCACAAAGTTATGCCCGGACACTGGCGAACCGGCCGGGGAACGTGATTTATCCGGCGACGTTGGCCGCCGCGGCAAAAGAAGTGGCTCGCGGCTCCAAGAGGCTAAGCTGTACGGTTTTTGATAAAAAACAGTTGACTGCAAAGGGGATGGGCGGGGTGCTTGCCGTCGGCTCCGGTTCGCAACACGAGCCGAGATTGATTATCTTGAAATATAGCCCCGTTAATAAAGCTGCGAACAAACTGCCTATAGTCGGGCTGGTGGGCAAGGCAATAACTTTTGATTCCGGCGGACTAAGTATCAAGCCGGCGGCCAATATGGATGAAATGAAATTAGATAAGACCGGCGGAATTGCCGTGTTGGGGACAATGAAGGCTCTGGCGGAGCTGGAGCTGCCGATCAGGGTGTACGGGATAATTCCATCGGCGGAAAATTTACCCAGCGGAACAAGCTATCGGCCCGGTGACATTATTAATACGTTCAGCGGAAAAACAGTAGAAGTTCAGAACACCGACGCCGAAGGCAGGATGATACTCTGTGACGCTCTTGCCTATGCTCTCAAACAAAAATGTGATGTTATCATTGACATAGCAACGTTGACGGGTGCCTGTATGGTTGCTCTCGGCAGACATATGGCCGGGCTGATGGGCAACGACGAGGAGCTAATCAAACAATTGCAGAAGGCCTCGGAGCAAAGCGGCGAAAAAGTCTGGCCCATGCCGAGCGGAGACGAATATGCCGAAGAAATGAAGAGTAAAATTGCCGACCTGAAGAATACCGGCAACAGATGGGGCGGGGCCTGTACGGCAGCGGCATTTTTGAGGCAGTTTATCGGTGAGGCGAAATGGGCGCATCTGGACATTGCCGGGATGGACCTGATTCAGAAAACCACGGAGTATTCGGCAGTAGGCTCAAGCGGTTTTGGAGTCAGATTGCTGACAACTTACCTTGTTAATATGGTGAACAAGAAAAAATAATCTGTTTAAGAATGTATTCGAACGATGAGCAAAAAAAGTAAAAAGGTAGATACTGAAAGAATTGAAAAGGCGGTTACGGAGATTCTTTTAGCAGTTGGTGAGGACATAAAACGTGAAGGTTTGAAGCGAACGCCGGAGCGGGTGGGGAGGATGTATGCTGAACTTTTAGGCGGGATGCACGAGAATCCTGAAATGCATCTTCGCAGTGTCTTTACCGAAAACTATGATGAAATTGTTCTGTTGCGTGACATTCCCTTCTACAGCATTTGTGAACATCATTTGATGCCGTTTATAGGCTCAGCTCATGTTGCATATTTACCATCAGGAATGGTGCTCGGAGTGAGCAAGTTGGCTCGTATTGTGGATTGTTTTGCCCGCCGATTACAGACCCAGGAAAGACTGACATATCAGATTGCCGATTTTCTCATGAGCAACCTTAAGCCACTTGGTGTCACTGTTGTTTTGGAAGCTTCACATAGCTGTATGACCATTCGCGGCATCAAAAAACCCGGCTCGATGATGGTGACGTCGGCGCTTCGGGGAATATTTAAAAAAGATCCAAGAAGCCGAAGCGAAGTTTTGAGCCTGATGCATAAGTAGAAAGCTATAAGGAATTTTTTATGCATAGACTCACCAGGGCAGTGCGGTTTTCAATCAATCCTTTTCTGCCGGAACAAGTTGAAGGGGCGAATTCCTTCGTATCCAGGCCGGCTGGAGAGGGATTGGCAATATTCCTGGAATTATCTGTCGAAGTTATTGGCAAGATTGATCCGGCTACAGGTTTTATTGTTAATGTGGCTGATATCGACAGGAATGTTCGCCTGTTTGCGGTGCCGGTTTTTGTAGAGCGAATAAAGGAAGATTTTCGAAAAGCCAAACACATCACTTTCTTCGCGATAGCAGAACTTTTAGGATCGGCATGGAGTCGATTAGCTGATAAATTTGGGGAGGCCAGACTCGGTAAATTAAGTTTGAAGCTAAATCCGTCAAGAATCATCGCGATAGACTCGAAGGATATTGAAATGGTTTATTTCAGTGAAAAGTTCGAATTTGCAGCAACACACAAGCTCTGGAACAATGATTTTTCCGAGGAGAAGAATTTAGAGGTGTTCGGTAAATGCGCAAATCCCACGGGGCACGGGCACAATTATATCATTAAGGTAACGATTAAAGTGCCGGAAGGTGGAAACGACTTTTGTATCGGTGATTTCGAGAGAATTGTGGACAACGAGCTTATAAAAATTGTTGATCATAAAAATCTGAATCTCGATGTTGACCATTTCAGCAAGGCCAATCCCACTGTCGAAAATATAACAAGTTTCGCATGGAAAAAACTCGTTGGTCAGTTTGGCAAAGCACCGCTTCATTGTGTTACTGTCTGGGAAAACAATAAAACTTATTGCTCGTACTATGGCTAAAGCATCAGCAAGTACCGCCTACGAATAATTCATTATATACAATTAAGAAATTAATATGCCGCTTTGAAAACACTGTTGATTCGGAGTCCACATAATCAAATTGGGAACTGTGAACTTATCGGGCTTTGGGGGGTATAATTATTTAAAATAAACCGGCTGTCGGATATCCATGACAGGTCTTTTCCATGGTAATTTTGGCTGCATATAAGCCTTTCTTAGCTAAAGCTATGTTCTTTGTCTGCCGATACTTATGCTATAGTTGTACTGTCGGTCCGCCCACACCAAATCGATGTGAGCATTAACCGAGATCCCATTTGGATGATATCAGTGCAACTGTAAAGAACCAAATTCAACGGAGATGCTTGATATTTTTAGCAGGGCTGCATTCGATATTTGTGCAGCCCACGAGGACGGAGTCTAAACAGATTGACTTGGAACCGGGGCAATCTTTTATCTTGATAATTAAATCACGGATATTATGCTTTGTGGGTATATAGTTACCTTATAGGATTGGTATGAAGGCATTAATTACAGGTGGTGCGGGTTTTATCGGGTCTCATCTTTCGGAGCGGCTGCTAAAAGACGGCAATAAGGTTGCTGTTATTGATAACCTCAGCACGGGAAGTATAGATAATATCGATGCAATCAAAGACCATTCCGGTTTTGAGTTTGTTGAAGGTGACATCAGAAATGCGGAACTAATGGAGCCTCTGGTCGAAAAGTGCGATATGCTTTTTCATCTGGCTGCGGCTGTCGGCGTCAAACTTATCGCCGAGGATCCCGTCCATACAATAGAAACTAACATTGGCGGCACGGAATTAGTGCTGGATATTGCCAATAAGTTCGGCAAGAAAATACTGCTTGCTTCGAGCAGTGAAGTGTATGGCAAAAACGAAGCCGTTCCCTTCCGTGAGGACGATGACATAGTTCTTGGCAGCACGAGCTTGTCACGGTGGTCTTACGCCTGTAGTAAAGCAATAGACGAGTTCCTTGGTTTGGCTTTCTACCAGCAATATGGGCTGGATGTTGTCATCGGCAGATTCTTCAATACAGTCGGGCCAAGACAGACAGGTAAATACGGAATGGTTATGCCTCGATTTGTTAAAAGTGCCCTGAAAGATGAGCCGCTTACAATATACGGGACTGGGGAGCAAACTCGCTGTTTTTCTTATGTTAGCGATCTTGTTGAGGCAGTTATTGGTTTGATGGATTGTGATCGGGCGGCAGGTAAGGTATATAATATTGGTTCTAACGAAGAGATTTCCATCGAAGACCTTGCTGATAAAATTATTAAAATGACGGGCAGTGCAAGCATTAAACAATATGTCCCGATTGAGGTTGCTTATGGCAGGCCTATTGAGGATATGATGCGGCGAGTACCGAGCCTTGAGCGAATCAAAGAAGCCATAGGCTGGAAGCCGAGGACAAGTCTGGACGAAATGCTGAAATTGATTATCGAAAGCAAAAAGTCTAAAACAGGAATATAACGTCATAATTCTCTGTTATCGAAGGTGGAATATTATGAAAAAGGCATTGATTACCGGTATTACAGGTCAGGATGGCTCGTATCTTGTGGAATTCCTCCTTGAAAAAGGGTACCAGATATGGGGTATGATTCGCCGAAGTTCATCGTTTCATACAGGCAGGATCGACCATTTATATAAAGATCCACACGAAAAGACAAGACTTCGGTTGGTATATGGTGACTTGACGGACGGTGGTAATCTGTCAACAATTATCAACGGCGTTCAGCCGGATGAGGTATATAACCTCGGAGCCCAAAGTCACGTTAGAGTCAGTTTTGATACGCCGATCTACACGGTGAATACGGATGCACTTGGGACGTTAAGGTTACTTGAAGCGATCCATTCGAATGGTCGGCCGATTAAGTTTTATCAGGCCTCCAGTAGTGAGATGTATGGCAAAGTTATGGAAACGCCGCAAACAGAAAAAACACCATTCTATCCGCGAAGTCCCTATGCTTGTGCAAAGGCATATAGCTTTTGGCAGACAGTGAACTATCGAGAAGCCTATGGTATGTTTGCATGCAATGGGATTTTATTCAATCACGAATCGCCGAGACGTGGCGAGACATTCGTCACCAGAAAAATTACGCGGGCGGCGACACGAATTAAATTGGGTTTGCAGGATAAACTCTATCTGGGAAATCTCGATGCAAAACGAGACTGGGGTTATGCCGGAGACTATATCAAAGCCATGTGGCTGATGCTCCAGCATGACCAGCCTGATGATTATGTTATCTCCACAGATAAGAGCCATTCGGTCAGGGAATTTTTAGAAGAAGTTTTTCAGTATCTTGATTTGGATTGGCAGCAGTATGTTGAAATCGACCAGCGGTATTTCAGACCAAGCGAAGTTGACTTTTTGCAGGGTGACTCCAGCAAGGCTAAAACAATCCTTAAGTGGGAGCCGAAGGTAACATTTAAAGAGTTGGCGCGATTGATGACCGATGCTGATATGAAAATCGCTGAGCGTGAAAAGATTATTGAAGAGCATGAAAAATAACAGAAGTGACAATGAAAATTTCACAAAGGAATAAGCAGTGGCAATGAGTGCTTTTTTTCAGGACAGGCGTGTTGTGGTTACCGGCGGTGCCGGCTTCTTAGGCAGGTACGTTACGGAAAGACTGCAAAAACGCGGCTGTAAGAATATTCTTGTCCCGGAGATTCAGGACTATGACCTGGTTAACATCGATGAGATAAATCGGATGTATGATGATATGAGGCCGGATATTGTTATTCATTTGGCGGCGGTAGTTGGAGGCATAGGTGCGAATCGTGAGCATCCGGGTGAATTTTTTTATAAGAATTTAATGATGGGTGTTCAGCTTATCGAACAGGGCAGATTACGAAATATCGAAAAGTTTGTAGCCATTGGAACGGTTTGTGCATATCCGAAATTTACGCCGGTGCCGTTTAAAGAAGAAGACATCTGGAGCGGATATCCGGAAGAGACCAATGCGCCGTACGGTCTGGCCAAGAAAATGCTGCTGGTTCAATCGCAATCTTACCGTGCTGAATACGGTTTTAACTCAATATTTCTGTTGCCTGTTAATCTATACGGCCCCGGTGATAATTTTAATCCTGCAAGTAGTCACGTGATACCGGCACTGATAAAGAAATGTGTCGACGCGATTGAGGGTGGTGCGGACCATATTGATTGCTGGGGGACAGGCAGTGCCTCGCGCGAGTTTATTTATGCCGCAGATGCCGCTGAAGGGGTTCTATTAGCGACAGAACATTACAATGGTTCTGAGCCGGTTAATATTGGTGCCGGTTTTGAGATAACAATCAAGGACCTTACCGAGAAGATTGTTAAACTGACCGGTTTTACCGGTGAGGTTCGCTGGGACTCTTCCAGGCCGGATGGTCAACCAAGACGTCGGCTGGATGTTTCGAAGGCTAAAAAATATTTCGGCTTTGAAGCTAAAACCAACTTTGATGAAGGCCTTAAAGCAACGATAGACTGGTATCAAAAGCACAAACCAGCGTAAGTAATAGCTATCATGTCAAAACGGATTCTCGTTCTGATTTTATTGTTGTGTCACTGTCAGTCGGTGAATGCGCTGGAAAATCTTGCTTTTCGTAAGAATTATACTTTTTCACCGAAGCCGAATTACTCCTTGTGTTCCGATAGCGCAGATGTATTCCAACTGACTGATGGCAGAAAACGCGGTAGCCAGTGGACGAACAAAAGCACTGTGGGTTGGCGTAAACCGGAACCGGTTGTTGAGATAGTGATTGACCTTGGGCAAAACTGTGCCGTTGATGAAGTGCGGATTCATACTATAGGCGGAGGTGTTGCTTCCGTAGAGTTTCCCGAGTTTGCCGCCGTGCTGTTAAGCGATGATGGTCGGCAGTATAAATTTGCGGGATTTGTGAGCAGTAAAGAATTAGCGAGCACACGAGGATTCGGTTACAGAGGTATTCCTCGGACACTGACAGTGGGAAACATAAATGCTTTGGGACGGTATGTTAAGTTAGCAATGAGGCCAAAGGGCCTTACTCTGTTCGTGGATGAAGTGGAGGTGTTTGGTGTGCCGCTGTCTGCTTTGGGAAATCATAAGCTCAGGAATAATCTTGAAGTATTTAAGACATACGAAGAATTGTTGAGTAGAATCGATGATTATTTACAACTGCAGGAGAGCATCAACATTACCTCGAAAGCTGTGAAGGAAGCACGGTTGCGGTTTTTGGGCCGGACACAAATGTTGAACCTTTCTAAGTTGGAAATACCATCGCGGAAAATTAGCCTTCCAACAGACAGGATATATTCAACGAATGAGATTCTGGAAATAAAAAGGCAGATAGGAAAGATTCGATCCGGAATATATAAAGTAGTGTATGGAAAGCCGTTTTTGTGCCTATCGGCAAATCCCATGGAGATTGTATTTGAAAACCAAGTGCTCCTGCGTGACAGTCTCAAAGAAATAAGTGTTCAAATGTGGCAGAAAGAATATGAATCGGCTGCATTTAACATTATAAACTGCTCTGATGGACCAATGAAAATGACTGTCTCTGTGTCCGGCTTGCTTGGTTCGGACGGACAAAAAATTGGTAGTGATAAAACATTCACAATTAGAAGGGCGGTATATATAAAGGGCAGTGAGGTTGGTTCAATAGCTGATGCTCTTGTTTTACAAAATAAGCGTCCATTTAATTTGGAGCCAGGTGACCTGACACAAATATGGTTAACGATATTCAATCCGGCATTGACCGCCGGCAGCTATAAGGGCAATATTAGTGTTTCGGCAACAACCGTAGAAGGCAAAACAATACTGATAGAATCTATTCCGATTGTATTAAAAATTCAACAACACATATTCCCGGATAAAGCAGCCCTCAAGACATGTAACTGGGCATATTATGAGGTGGCTTCTGCACCCGAGATGGCCGAAGACCTTCGTGATCATTATACCAATGTCTGTGTTGTCCCTGCGCAGGATTTGCCTTTTCTGAGATTTTCATCGGATCAGCCTGGTATCATCGGAAAACCAAATTATACGGAGTTAGACACAGTTCTTCAGCAGAATAAATATGCCGAAACATATCTGATTGGATTGAACTTTAGTATTGCAGAAAAAGATTTTGGCCGATTTGGGAATGTCAAATGGATGACGCCGGCCTGGAGGACGGTTTTTTCATCATGGTTAAAAGAATTGGTCAAGCATTTAAAAGGCCGCGGTGTTGGCTATAACAGGTTTGTGTTGTATCCGTTTGACGAAACTATCGCCGATGACTACTACAAGCTGGCCAAGCTTATTAAAGATATAGACCCGAAGATCAGATTATATGCCAACTCTTTTGGCAAAGGCCCAAGGGAATTTATGCGATTTCGTGAGCTGATTGATATATGGTGCCTTCAGAACAGTCACTGTATGCGGCATCCCGAATGGTTCAAGACGATAAAAAGCTTCGGGAAGGAAGTTTGGACCTATGAATGTTTGAGACCGATGAAGGCCAAAGAGCCTTATTCATATTATCGCTTATTGCCGTGGCGTGCCTTTAAGCGAGGCCAAACGGGAGCGGGCTTTTGGATTTACTATTACGGGCTTAATTTCGAGCCCGGTGCTGTTCCCTGGAATGATACTCTCAGGCCTCACGGTTATTCCGGTGTTGTTTATGGAGCCGAGGCAAGTCCAGTGCCCGAGCTTGGCGAGAATATCGTTCCTTCCCGGCGCTGGGAAGCCTGGCGGGAGGGTGTCGAAGATTATCAGTATCTCTTCGAATTGCAGCAGGCAATTAACAAAATGAAAATTAAAGATCCGGAAACGGCAAATATGGAACAGCAGACTCTCGATTATCAAGTCAATCGGGTATTGAATAAACAGAATGATAGTAGTGTTGTATATGATGTTCGAGAGGTTCTGTCGGATATGTTGCTGAGATTAATAGCCAAAGCGAATTGACTATTATGAGATTGAATCACAGCTTTATTCTTAGCTTTGTTATAATTACTACCATTCTTGAGACATATTCTGCCAAGACGAATCCCGCCTTCGCGCAGTGCCGAATGAGTGAATCAGCCGGACTTATCGCCGGCGACGGTACAGAAGGTGACTACTTTGGCTTCTCTGTAGATATTTCTGCCGGCAGGGTAGTTATTGGGGCATACCGCGACGATGATAAAGGCTCTAATTCCGGTTCAGTGTACGTATATCGTTTTCAGGACGACAACTGGGTCAGGGAATCCAAACTACTTGCCTCTGATGGTCAGATGAATGACTGGTTCGGCTGGTCTGTAGCAATTTCCGCAAACACAATCGTTGCCGGAGCAAATGGTGACAGAGATGCCGGTGACTGGACCGGCTCGGCGTATATCTTCCACTACGATGGAACAAGATGGGTAGAGCAGGCTAAGTTGCTGGCCGATGGTATCGGTTACTACTGGGAGGAGTTTGGTTTTGATGCAGCGATTTCCGCTGACGGCAAAACTGTTTTGATTGGTGCGGCCAAAGCAAACGATAATGGTTTCAAGTCGGGCGCAGCCTATGTCTTCCAATATGACGGCTCAAACTGGGTCCAGCAAGCTAAGCTGCTGGCTTCCGACGGCGTCGAGCTGGCAACCTTCGGCAATGGCGTTGTAATATCCGAGGACGGCAACACCGCCTTGATTGGAGCACCGGGAAAAGATACTACCGGCTATACCGCCGGTTCGGCTTATGTTTTTGAGTTCGACGGGGAGCAATGGCTCGAAAAGCAAAAACTCCTCGCTTCTGACGCCGCAAATGGTGACCACTTTGGCTGCCGGTTGGCTATGTCCGGTGACACCGCGGTGATCGGAGCATATGGTGACGATGGTGCAGAGCCTAATGATCTTTATTGTAATTCCGGCTCGGCGTATATTTTCATCTTTGATGGAACAAGCTGGATTGAGCAGGCCAAATTGCAATTGCCGGATGGTCGGTGTTATAATCAATTTGGCTGGGATGTCAATATTTCTCCTGAAACCGTCGTAATAGGAGCACCGGACGGGCACTGGGAGACCACCTGCGGGCCCGGATTTGCATATATTTTTGGCTTCGACGGATTGAAGTGGATACCAAAAGCCAGGCTCACCTGTTCCGATGTTGCGTACGGGGACCATTTTGGCTGGTCTGTGGCTGTTTCCGGCGAGACCGTATTGGTTGGAGCAGAATTGCACGATGAAAAGGGTTCTGACTCCGGGGCAGCTTACATCTTTGATTTTAGTGTATGTCCGGGTGACTTTGACGGCGATGGTGACATCGACTTTATGGACTTAGCTTCATTTGCCTCGGCCTGGTTGAGTGGGCCTGGAGATGCTGAATGGAATCCTGATTATGACATCGGTTTTAGTGCCGATGGTATTGTCGATATGTCGGACCTTGCTGTTTTCGCGGAAAATTGGTTGGTCACTATGCGATAAATGCATATTGGAAGGTCTCGAATTGCAGGTGTGTAGATAGAGGTTTTTAGACTTAGAATGTCACTTCGAAAACGAGTAATGATGAATGCCGGGTCGAACTGGGCCGGCATGTTTGTGACAGCGGCAGTTTCGCTGGTTCTGGTTCGAATTATCCTGCGTAATCTTGGTGTTGAGAGCTTCGGTGTCTGGGCATTGCTCACTTCTGGTTTACGCTATCCAATGATTTTCGAGAGTGCATTTTCACTGTCAATAAATCGTTTTGTAGCCTTTTACCGGAATGATTCCGAGCAGATGAATCGGTTTATATCAGCCTCCTTTGCAATTCTGTTGGCATTGGCGTTTTTAACCGTGGCAGCAGTGGTGCTGCTGTCGTTTTTTCTTTCCAATATTTTTGAGGCAATTACCGATGAGCTGGCTCGTGATGCGAAGATTACATGCATATTGGTCGGCTTCACAATGGCCTTAAAAATATTTGAGGCGACTTTTAGCGGCGCCCTGAGGGGTTATCAATATTATACGCGGGCTAATGCTGTTATGATTATAGCGAATCTTCTTCGAGCGGTTTTGACTGTGGGATTACTTGTAGTGTGGAAGAGTATAATCGCTGTTCAGTTGGCATTTGGAATATCAGCGGCAGTATCTTTACTGTTGATGTTTTCTGTTGCCCGAAAAACAATCCCAGGTTTTAGAATCAATATCTTCAAGATTAAAGGGGAAACGATTCGAGAACTCTTCCGATATACCGGACACGCAACCGGACGTTCGGGTAGTATGATTTTTATGTTCAGCACATTAGCATTATTGGTCGGTAAGGTCGGCAGTGCCCAGGATGTGGCGGTATTCGATGTTGGAATGCGGATTTCCGGCTTTATTCGTGCGCTCCTGGCGAGTGCACAAAATGTTTTCCTGCCTGTTGTAACGAGCCTTCATGCGAACGGGCATGTCGAAAAAATTAAAGCTGTTGTGAGCAAAGGAACTCACATAAGCTGCGTTCTGACTTGCGTTTTAGTGCTCCTGCTTTTTATCTATGCGGAGGAAATATTTGTTTTTTGGCTTAAAGATGCCATTGTGCCGGGAATGGTTCTGGTGATGCAAGTGTTAATAATATCCGAGGTTGCCCGCGGTTTCTTCGGAATATGGCTTCCGTCACTGGTTGGTATGGGACATCTTAAAAGTCTTACCATTGCGGCGGTAACAACCGCAATCGGTGCCATTGTAATAGAGTTGATTCTTTTGCGAGGTTTTGTTTCTGTTCCGATGGCACCGGCGTTAGCACTGGTAATCGCCTTATGGGCGTATTTGGGGCTCTGGTTGCCTTTTTACGGCCTGTACAAATCTGGGATTAGTCCGTATGAATACTTCAAGGGCAGCTTATTCGGGCCGTTAGTTGCAGCTTTCGTTTCGATTGGAGCGCTGTGGATGTTGAATAACGTTGTGCCGAGTGACAGTGTTCACTGGATGATATTGTTTGCGGTATCCGGCCTGGTTGTAGTGACAATTTTTACGGTCATCTCCTTGCGGCCTGAGGCGGCAGAGTTACTCCACATATTTAGAAGAAGGCTTGGTGACAGAAGGTAATCTTTTGTATGAATGTCCTTGTTATTAATCAATGCTCCACCAATAAGGGCGACAGGGCCATCCTGTACTTTGTGCTTAGGGAGCTTAAAGCCGCTGGGATTGAGAAAGTCACGGTATCGGCGAGCAATCCGGAGTACTGGATGGATAAGCCGGATTTCCCCGATGTGGCCGTGCGGATAATTCCGTGGGGATGGGATGTTTCCCGCAAAAAAAATGCCGGTTTAATCAGCAAAGTATTTCACCTGTTCTGGAAGGTGAAACTACACCGGCGGATTCATTTTCCATTGGTACGTAATGCCCTGAATGCAGGTAAGCGTCCATGGTATTTGCGATTACTGATTAACAGGAATTTTTTAAAGGCTGTAAAAGAAGCTGATCTGGTTATCAGCACAGGCGGACATCATTTGACGACTATAATTGCCGGGAGCATAAAGACTCCGCAAATATTTGAGATGGCGGCAGCTTTGCTTTACGGCAGGCCGCTTCTGCTCTGGTCGCAGTCCATCGGGACTTTCGATTTCAAGTCACCGGCAAGCGAACCAATGATCCAAAGAATTTTGTCGAGTGCCGGACAAATATTTATCCGCGATGAAGCTTCCGAACAGGAAATACAGAAGATAGGAGTGTCCCTGGAGCATGTCTCAAAGACACGGGAGTCTGTTTTCGGATTATGCAATGTTGTGGAATCGCGTACCAAACCGAGCAACCGGCCAAATGTTATGGGAGTTTCTGTTTGGACGGGAAATAAACAAACTTCCCAGGCGTGGGAGTATTATACTCGATCTTTTGCAGCGTTGATTGACCGTGCGATTGAGGCAGGCTACGAAATTCGCTTCTTCCCGATGGAAATGCAGGGAGCGGATCGGCCTTGCATCGAAGATATTATTAGGTGTGTTCGCAAAAAAGAGAGCTGTGAGATTGTGGAAGGTTTCCCGGGAACTGTAGAACATATCAATGCTATCTCACAATGCAAAGTGTTTGTCGGACACAAGACCCACTCGCAGATTTTTTCTTTAGTAGCGGCAACACCCTTGCTCGCGGTTGCATACCACAAAAAGACCGAAGATTTTATGGCCCAGTTCGGACTCGAAGATTACTGCATTGCCGAAACGCAGCTTAGTGCCGAGAAGCTGATAGAAATATTTGATCGGATTAATGTCAATCTTGATGCTATTAGTCGTAAGCAGCAGGATGTTGCCTCTGAAATGTGCGAACAGGTCAGGGATGATTTTATGTGGATGATCGATGGCTTTCGTGCATCTGTTTAAACAATCGGAGGCGAAATCACGAAAAGGGCGGGCAAAAACAGAAGGACGGTGAGAAAAATCCCCGGAATTCCTGATTTTTGACCTATAACAGCAGCCATTTATTTCCGATATTGGTTTAGTGTATTTTGGGCTTGAGGTTTATTAGGACGTTTACATAAAGGTAACCCCATGGCAACGTTAATTGCAGTACTATGCGTTATGACTATCGCATTTTGTGTGCCTTTGGTCGTTCTGAAGCCTAAGTGGGTGTTTTACATATTTTTAATTGCCGCCACGTTCAATAGCATACTCGCGGGTTACATTAATCGGGCCGGCAATCTTGGTCTGCCACTGACGTGGGCTCCGGCGGATTTTCTGGCTTGGTTGACGCTCTTTGCAGCGCTTTTTGTACATCGGGAGAAACAGTTTCGATCCGGAGTCATTAAAAAAAGCATTATCATCCTGGTTTTGATAAGTGCCTTATCCTTGATACAAGGTATGATTTTATTTCCTCGTGATGCTCTGACCCACTCGAGGGTGGTCCATTTTGCCGCGGCCGGCATCTTTGCGCTCAGATACTTCACAGATTATTCTCGTGTTAAAGGATTTTTGAAATTTTGTGTGGTTTTGCTTCTGGTGATGTTCGTATTCCATCTTTTCATTCGATTTGGTATTTACGCGGCACCGGTCGCAGAAACCGGCAGAATTGCAGAGATCGGAGGACTGGTTGGGGAAAGAGGTACACGCGCTCTTATTCCAATGCTATATCTTGTTTTGATAAGTATGGCCATAGGCAGGTTGGTCAGCAAAGTTGGCTTCTTTTTTGTCTCTGTTTTAATGCTGATGACAGGTCTGGCCGGCGTAGTCTTGAGTGAAACCAGATCGACATACGGGGCATTGGCCATACTTCTGCTGGCTTCTTTGATATTTATGAGAGGCAGGATAAAGAATTCAATTCTTTATGCACTTGTGGGTTTGTTCGCGGTATACGCTGCATCTGTAATAGGTTTTGACTTTCTGGCAAGGTTCCGAACCGATAACGGACAGGGCTATTATACCATACCAAAGTATTACCAATGGCGGCAGGGCTGGAGAGGCATAGAATATGAGACAATCGCTTCGGGTTTTAAGAAAGAGCCCTATTTCCTGATGACAGGTAGAGGTGTTGGAGCGATGCATCCTGCACCCAAGGGTGTAACACCACTGGTTGCTTTTTACCACTCTGAGTATCTGGGATGGCTCGATAGATGTGGTTTGATTGGATTAATAACTGTAATGATTTTATTCTTTGCCTGCCTCTGGCGAAGCTTCAGGTTGGCCAGGAGTAATATTCCATATTTGGATTATTTCGGGATAACGAGCTTTCTGCTGATAGTAGCTTTGGCAGCAGATGGATTCTTCCATCCGATTTTTTCGCACTATCGTGCAGCTTCGCTTTTAATATGCTTTGCTGCCATTACAGCGAACTGGCAGGACATTTATCTGAGTCTTACCGGGGAGCCGGCATATATTCCGGAAGATATTGAGCAGGAGCTTGCCTGGGGATATTATTAATGGAAGCCAGAACCGAGATTTCTTTGGCACCATTACTTTACGTTCATTTTGTATAACTCATGTCTCAAAAACAACAAATGCGTGTGTTAATGGTTGAGCATTCCGGCAGAGGCGGTATGTATGCATACGCTGATTCCTTGTGCAGCAGTTTGAGCGAAGCTGGTGCTGATGTCACTGTGCTTACCAGTTCAGCATGGCCGGACAGGCCCGGACAGTTCAAAGTTCAAAAGCGCCTGTCGGAATTTACCCGGAAGCAGGGGCGGCGGTCGCGATTACACTGGGCGGCGGACCGAATCTGCCGAAGCTCACTAAACAGTCTGAGGCGAAACCGATTTGCAATTGGGGGACATTTCGATGTAGTTCATTTTCAGGGTGCCGGCATACCCCTGTTGGACCAGTTCTTTCTGAAGCCTTTGGTAAAGAAACTGCCTGTCGTGCTTACTGTCCACGATGTTAAATCCCATTACGACCGCTTTGTCAGCAGGGATTCATTTCTAAAGAGGAGCCTCCGAATCCCCCATTGTCTGATTGTCCATTATGAAAACGGCAGGAAACAATTGATTGACCACTGGGGTGTTTGTAGTGATCGCGTCACTGTCATCCCCCATGGAATTATGATGCCTCTGCATAGTCCTTCCGGCCGGTTAGAGGCGCGCGGGAAGCTTGACCTGCCGGAGGATCGCCGGATATTACTTTTCTTCGGGAGCATTCGTCCCAATAAGGGATTGGATGTTCTTATTAAGGCCTTAAGGGACATTGTTTTGCATGATCCGGGAGTGTTACTTGTTGTTGCCGGGGCCCTTCCTCGCGGAATGAATTTCCAGCCGTACTCAGATACAATTCAAAGACTAAATCTCTCGGAGAATATACGTACCTTTGTCCGTTTCATCCCGGACGAAGACGTGGATTCTTTCATGGCGGCATCCGACCTCGTTGTATTACCATATTTAAAATTTGAGGCTCAAAGCGGTGTATTGCTTCGCGCCTATGCCCATAAGAAACCTGTTGTTGTCAGTGACGTTGGAGCAATGGGAGAGTTGGTGTCATCTGATAAAGTTGGTTTGGTTGTCGAGCCCGGCGTCCCGAAAGCCCTTGCAGATGCCATTATCAGTGTCCTGGATAAATCTGATGAGTTTCATTCTCGATACAGTCCTGAACTCGAAGATAAATATAGCTGGGAGAACGTTGCCGAGTTAACAATGCGCAGCTATGAAAATGCAATTGCAATCAGAAATCAGAGCCGCGACCGTTAGGCAGCCTACTCAAATGAAACTATTAAGAATATTACAACTGACTGCTTATTATTGTTTTGCCCGGCATTTGCCCGCTTCCGACTGCAGGTTCGGCAGATGGGCAAGACCTCTGAGGCGATGGATAACCAGGGCGTTATTCCGGCATGCCGGCAGAAATATAAATATAGAAAAGGGGGCATATTTCGGAGACGGCTCGCAAATTGAAATCGGTGACAACTCAGGCATTGGTGTCAACTGCCAGGCTTGCGGCCCGGTGAAAATCGGTGACAATGTCATGATGGGCCCTGATGTTATTATTCTGACCATAAACCATAAGCATGATCGGTTGGATATTCCAATGTTGGAGCAGGGGCATAAATCGCCGGAGCCGGTGACAATTGGCGATGATGTGTGGATCGGAACAAGGGCTGTTATTTTGCCGGGGATTTCTATCGGCAGGGGTGCAATCATCGGTGCCGCCGCAGTTGTCACGAAGGATGTGCCGGAATATGCCATAGTTTGTGGCAATCCGGCGAGTGTCATTAAATACAGGACGGATAATTCCGGGTAATAGAGTCAAAAAATGCGAATTTGTTTTATCTCCGTCGGAACTTTCAATCACATAGGGCCATACCTTGAATACTTCAAACAGGCCGGTCACGACGTCCATTTTATCTGTTTGTCTCCCAGCCCGGAACGTTCGGTGCCGACATATAATGTAGGCTTCGGGAGGAAATACTCCGAGACGCATGGGAAGTGGAAATATCCGATCAGTATGCTGCGGGCAAGAAAATTGGTCAAACGGCTCAAGCCGGATATTGTGCATGCACATTACGCCACAAGTGCCGGCCTTACCGCTTTAGTCTGCGATTTTCATCCTGCCGTTGTTACAGTGCATGGAAGTGACTTAACCACTGGAATAAAGTCGCGGATATGGCGGCGGTTATTGAAGAGGATATTCGAGTTCGCTGATTGTGTTAATGTGGTCTCGAAAGAGCTTGGCGATATGGTTTTGAGCCTTGGTATCAGCGAGGATAAAATCGAAAGCTTTACACTTGGAATCAATACCCGGAAATTCTCATTTGTCAGGGGAACCGAAATCGAAAAGTCTCGCCCGTTGAGAATGGTTTGCACCAGGCGGTTAGAGCCGGTATTTGACCACGGCACAATAATTCAGGCACTGGCTTTGCTAAAGGAAAAAGGGATTGAGTTTGAGATGACATTTATCGGTGATGGTTCTTTGCTCGGAGAGTTAAAACAACGAGTCAAGGACCTCGGATTGGATGACAGCGTGAGTTTTATGGGCAGAGTTCCCAATGTCGATTTGCCGGAGATTCTTGGTCGGCATGATGTTTATCTATCAGCTTCACTATGGGACGGAACAAGCCTGTCTTTGCTTGAGGCTATGGCTATAGGCTTATTTCCTATTGTATCAGACATAAAAGCCAACTCAGCTTGGCTTAGAGACGGCGTTGATGGTTTTCTGCATAAAGCAGGTGATGCCGGTGATTTGGAAAAATGTATTTTGCGATTGCTCAACGAGCCTGAAATTGCAAAAAACGCCGGTTCGCACAACAGAGAAAGTGTTGTCGAAAAAGCCGACAGGAATAATAACATGAAACGACTGGAGTCTGTTTATCAAGACCTGATTCGTCAAGCGCGATAGGCGCGTTGTAATACTTCATCATGCATATACTCTACATTCATCAGCATTTCGCCACACCGAAAGGCAGTACGGGCACGCGTTCGTACGAATTCGCCCGTCGATGGGTGAAAGCCGGGCATAAGGTGACCTTGATTACCGGTCATTATGATATTGGCGGCCTGCCGGAAGGCAAAAAATTGTACCGGAAGCTGGATATAGAAGGTATCAACATAGTCGTTGTCGGGACCGGGTATAGCAATAAGCAATCCTATCTTCGGAGAATCGTGTCGTTTCTGTCTTTTTGCCTTCTGAGTATTTATGCCGGACTGCGAACCAAAAATGTAGATGTTATTTATGCAACAAGCACACCGCTGACCGTCGGCGTCCCGGGGATAATCCTGAAGTGGTTCAAACACGTTCCTTTCGTTTTTGAAGTGCGTGACCAATGGCCTGAAATACCTATAGAGCTTGGAATCATAAAAAACAAAATCATGATTAGACTGCTGTTATGGCTGGAAAAGAGCATCTATAAATGCAGCTCAGCAATTGTAGCGCTTTCTCCGGGAATGGCCGAGGGCATAAAAAATGTGCTGACTGCAGAAAGACCCATAGCAGTAGTACCCAACAGTTGTGACATTGACTTTTTCATGCCGGACATTGACGGCTCAGCGGTCCGCGATAAGCATGGCTGGGCCGACAAGCTGGTTTTGCTGCATTTTGGTGCGATGGGCAGAGCCAATGGTCTGGATTTTGTCATCGATGCTGCGGATCGATTGGAAGATCATCCGGATATTCATTTTGTTTTGGCTGGAGAGGGCGCTTGCAAGAGATCTCTTGCCGAACGGATCAAATGGCTTGGACTCAACAATATTAAAATCGTAAATTCATTGCCGAAGGCGGAGTTGGCCGGACTTGTGGCGGCGTGTGATGTTGCCATGGTAATCTTTGCGAATTACCCGATTTTGGAAAATAATTCCGCCAATAAGTTCTTCGATTCACTGAGCGCGGGCAAGCCGGTGCTCTTGAATTATTCCGGTTGGCAGAGAAAGATTCTGGAAGATAATAATGCCGGCTTTGGTTGTGACTTGTTCGACCTCGATCAGTTTGCTGAAAAAGTATTATATTTGAATTCGCACAGAGAGCAGTTGGAACGAATGGGACAATACGCCCGGCGGATTGCCATGGAAAAATTCAACAGGGACAAGCTGGCTTCACTGGCATTGTTTCTGCTCGAAGAGCAAAGCCAAAAGAAAGATTACTAATGTCACCTGTTCATATCGACTCGACAGCAGATAAAACGATTTCGATCATCAAGGCCCGACCGGAACATGTGGCCGGAATGGCCGATTGTCATCTTGTTGCCTTTGATGGGCGTTTTATGACCGAGATGGGCTTTGGCTGGCTTTGCGCCCTTTATCGATTTTTTATTAAGCATCCGGGAGGAATTTGTTATGTTGCTGTGGACGCATTAGGCAAAGTAGTTGGTTTTGCGGTGGGGGGTGAGCCTGATATTCGGGATCAGTTTCTTAGATTTGCAATGCTGCGTTATCCTCACATTATCTTCTGGAAATTTGTCACCAAAGCTCTGGTGCGCAGTGTGCTTGTCAGGGAACTTGTTAAAAAGCTGCATTTAAAACGTACTGCCGTTTCTGCAGGGAATGACCGTGAGCAAGGAACCAGTGACAAATGCGGCAACCTGTTGTCCATCTGTGTATTGCCGGATTGGAAGGGCAGCGGCATTGCGGATAAACTTCTCGATTCCTTCCAAAAAGCCTGTGCGGCTAAAGGATATAAGCGTCTGAGACTCTCTGTGGTGAGCGAGAATTCTCGCGCCATTGCATTCTATAAAAAACATCTCTGGTATGAGACAGGCACTTCAGGAGAAAGTACGAAGTTTGCCATTGATTTATAAGTGTAGCTCTTTAAGTGTGGGAGAAACCACGTGCAGGATTTGCCTTTTGTAAGTATTATCATGCCGATTCGCAATGAGGCGGATTTCATCGAGCAGGCTGTGCAAAGCGTACTGGATAACGACTACCCTGCCGATAGAATGGAAATTCTGGTTGTGGACGGACTCAGTGACGACGGCACAAGGCAGATTGTTGGGAAGTTGTCCGAGTCTGACGCTCGCGTGAAATTGTTGGATAATCACCGCCGAATAGTTCCGACTGCGATGAATATTGGTATAAAGGCTGCACGGGGGGATTTCTTTATTCGAATAGACGGTCATGCTAAAATTCCCGCAGATTTTATGAGAAAATCTATTCAGTGCCTGCACGAGCATCCGGACGCCTGGATCGTCGGAGGATATATCGAGACTGAGGCGGCCGATTATATCGGCAGGGCGATTGCCTCGGCAATGCGTACGCCGGTCGGCGTCGGTAATGCTCTGTTTAGATTAGGAAATTATGAGGGTTGGGTCGATACGCTCGCCTTTGGCACACATCATAAATGGGTGGTGGATAAAATCGGTTACTTCGACGAAGAGTTGGTGCGGAATCAGGATGATGAATTTAATCTGCGGATTATTTTAGCGGGCGGAGGAATATGGATGTCGAGATCCATACACAGCACGTATTTTTCGAGGACTTCCTTAGGCAAATTATGGAGGCAGTATTTCCAGTACGGCTTCTGGCGGATACGAACTCTTCAAAAGCATAAAAGGCCGGCAACGCTCAGGCAGTTGGTGCCGTTACTGTTTGTACTTTCTATTTTGTTACTTGGTGTCGCGGGATTTCTTTGGAAACCTTTTTGGTTTTTATTAGAGACTGAGATGATACTGTATGTGTTGGGACTTTTTGTCGGTGCTTTTATTGTCGGATGTCAATCCGGCTGGCGGTTTACGCCGATTGCGCCTTTGATCTTTGTCATATTGCATTTTGCTTATGGTCTGGGCTCATTTTGGGGTTTAATCAGATTTTCCGCGCTCAAAGGATGGGGGATGAAAGAGCCCGGAGAAATCCGAATATCGAGGTAGCGGTTTCGCAGTGAACGAGATTATAGAAAAATATCAACGTAAGTTTGCCGATTTCTTAGGTGCCGGTGAGGCTTTTGCTTTCTGGAAGGGCAGAGTTGCGTTGTATGCCATATTGAAGACGATGGGGATAAGCCCCGAAGATGAAATTATCCTGCCGGGTTACACATGCGTTATGAATGTAAATCCCATCAGGTACCTCGGGGCAAAACCGGTCTATGTCGATATCGAACCGGCGACATTTAATATCGATGTCAATTTACTCAGAGATCAAATTACACCACAAACCAGAATGATTATCGTTCAGCACACATACGGCTATCCATGCGATATGGACGCTATTATGAAAATCGCTGAGGACAATGGAATTCCCGTTATTGAAGATTGCTGCCTCGCTCTTGGCTCAAAATATAAAGGCAAAATGGTCGGCACTTTCGGCAAAGCTGCGTATTTTTCATCCCAATGGAATAAGCCCTTCACAACCGGATTAGGCGGCATGGTCATCACAAATGATACCGAGTTGGCCGGAGGAATTCAGTCGTTGTGTGAGGCCGAGGTGTGCCGGCCTACGAACAGCGAAGCTTTTATGCTCCGGGCGCAATTAGTTATCTATCGGTTGTTGATCTATCCCCGAACAACTGCATTTGCCCAGAACCTGTTCAGGTACCTTACAAAAAAAGGATTTGTTGTGGGTTCATCGAGCACAAGCGAATTTCAGCCGGTCATGGCGGATGATTTTTTCAAATCTATAAGTAATGCACAGGCTCGCTCAGGTTCGAGGCAGCTTAACAAAATCAACGAAAATATTCGACATCGCAAAAGGATGGCTCAGCTTTATGACCAGCTTCTTGAACACAAGAATTGGTTTGCTCGGCAATACGACAGCTCAATCACTGAGCCGGTTATGGTAAGATATCCGGTGAGAATTGATAAAAAAACCGAAGCTCTCGAACAGGCTGCCAGGGCCGGCATTGAACTTGGCAGTTGGTTCGAATCTCCATTACATCCGATTGAGACATCTCTGGATACTTACGACTATGAGCCTGGAAGTTGCCCACAGGCGGAAAAAGCCGCTATGGAAGTTGTTAATCTACCCCTGCATCCCCGTGTTGATGAAAAAACAGCTCGTAGGACTGTTGAATTTATAACCGGCTTTGCTCAGGTCGAATCTGAGCCTTAGGGCACCGGATCAAAAAAGCTTCAGTTCTCAGGATTGATTCCTGTTTGCTGTTTGCGGACTGCTCCCCGCAGGCCTTCCATTTTCAAGTAACCTCTCCACCATACAACCACAGCGGACACCGCAAATACAAGAACATACACTCCTGCAGCATACCATGTTCTTATCTGGCTCATCGCCAGACCGATCAAGGCGTAAACACCGGCCAGCAGATAACAAATAGCGACGGTTTTTTTCAGCGGTATTCCCCTGTCAATCATCTGGTCATAGATATGGCCGCGATCCGAAACGAACAGGGGTCTGTGATTGATTAATCTCCTGACCAACGCAACCGACGTGTCAAGAATGGGCAGACCGAAAACAACTACCGATGCCAGCCACCATCGGGGGACTCGCTCGGCAAACAGGAGCATCAGCGAAGCAGCAGTAAAGCCCAGAAGCATACTGCCGGCGTCACCCATAAATATCTTCGCCGGATGCCGATTGAAGGGTAAAAATCCGCAGACCCCACCTACCAGCCCAAGACAGATTACAATCCGCACCGGGTCGCCGGTTGTGCTGTATCCCCACGTTGCCAGATGGACCGAGAGAAGCAGCAGGGCGATCGTGATGATTGCCGTCACTCCGGCACAAAGCCCATCCAGCCCATCGAGTAAATTCAGCGAATTCGTTGCTCCGAGGACAAAGAATATCACAATAAAAACACCCAGAACCGCTTCAAGGCTATCGGTCATAGGTAAATGCAGCGGCTCGGCAATGCGATACAGATTCGGTCTGATACCTGCTAACAGTAAGATACAAGCGGCAAGAATCTGGCCGAGGAATTTGTATCGCGGCTTTAAATCGAATATGTCATCGGTCAGCCCGACGAAACACGCGATAGCGCTGCCTGCCAGAATGCCGACAAGCCAGGTTAGTGACAAACGGAAATGTTCATGGTCACGCAGTCCGAGGGACTCCTCGCGGAGGACTGCACCCTGGCCCAGACCAAGACAATAGATGCCTGTGAGTATGCCGACAGTCAGCCCGACAAATATACCGACTCCGCCGAGATAGGCGACAGTACCTTTGTGGGTTTTGACCAGGTTGTCGGGTTTATCTACGATTCCCAGCTTTAATGCGATGTTCTTGCACAGCAATGTGGCAACAAGAGCCGAGACGAAAGAAAAGACCAGCACAGGCCAAAAGTGTAATACCCAACTGAGGGGTCTTTCAGGGCCTATGAGATTATCAAACACGGTTTTCCCTCAAAGTATTATTATATCGTTGCGTGCAGTTATGTTCTTTAGTGTTCCAGGTTCATATCTTCGGCAGATAAGGAACGCTTGTTCAATGAATTGTTGCCGAATCAACGCACCAAGTCAAGCGCTCTTTCCGTTACATTGCCAATAAAATCGTCTATAAAGTATATATGGGACGAGGAAAAAATTTGTATCGTGACGGCACTATTTTGAGATGGAAATGAGAGATTACAAAACTCAGGGAATTACTAAGCTTTGCTTACACCATGGGCAATAATTCCAGAAATCAGAATCAACAGGCCAATTGCATTTGTTACAAATTTCAGGAAATGGTCTGACATCCCAGGATTGTTTGACTTTGCGGTGACACCAGGGGCAGTAACGCATAAACCTGATCAGCCTGCCGCGACAATATTCGCATCGAGCATGGTAATTAATTTTTACCGATTGCTCGTCATCCTGCGGGACAAATCCCGGGCCATGACACCAGGGGCAAAATCGCCATTCGGGCAGAACTCCCCTGTGGCATCGCAGACAGATATGGCTGAATTGACTTCGTGTGTCAAAGCGATTTTTTCGGCTCCCACACCACGGACAAACCTGCATCATCTCAGCTATTGGCTCGTCGCATTCGATACATCTGAACCAAACCGGAAAAATCCTTTTATATTTTTTGATGAACGATTCCCGCCTTACTTTTCGCCAGTCAGCCTGCTTTTTTGAAGTTTGCTGCTCAACTTTTGTTTGTAGGCTTCTGGGAAAAGACTCTGTCATTGCAACCAGCATTTTTCCTGCATTTGCAAAACGCTTTCTGGGATCAACCGATAAGGATTGTTTCATGAATTTCACAAAAGCAGTACCTGTCCTTAGGCGAAGACGTTCATAGCTTTTATAAGGCCAGTCGAAAGGCCAACGCGGCAATACCCCGGTGATATATTCATATAAAATCAATCCGACAGAAAAACAATCGCTTCGGTAGGTCGGGTAGCCGTAAGCCTGTTCCGGTGCCACATAACCGGGTGTGCCAAAGTCATCGACGGTTCTGACTCGGCCCTTAATCTTAAGGGATATTCCAAAGTCACCGATTGCAGCCCGCTTATCGGCAAAAAGAAATATATTTGAAGGCGTTACGTCACAATGCACAATGCGTTGTTCGTGGGCATAGGCCAGCCCCTTTAGGACTTGATACATTATCGAGGTGATTCTCGCGACCGACATAGGTTTTGAACAATCTGCGAGGGTGCGGGTCGAGAGCTCCGTAGCTAAAACTGTGTGTCCGTCAATAATATCAGCATTTTTAATGGATAGTATGTTCGGGTGTCGTAATTTAGATACCGCTCTGACCTCTCGCAGCAAAGGCTCATTGTTGCGCAGGCCGTTCACTCCAACTAAAGGAATCTTCAATGCTACCCATATACCTTCGACTGTATCTCTGGCCTGCCAGACCTCACATGACCCTCCCGTATCAATGTATTTTCTCAGCCGATACTTGCCGAGATAGATATCTGGTTTCAGTTCAAGCATGGTCTTTTCCGGCTCTGATTTTTTTATCTCACCGATTAATTCACCCAATTCACATTCTCCATCTCTTCTATCATACAAGGGAAATAAAAAAATATATCAATTATTTATAAAAAGTCAAAAACATTATTGACCTTTTGGTCGAATATGACTATATGGTCAGTTTTATGAAAACTAAATGTATGAAAAACGGAAAGACAAGAACGCAAAAAAGAGCCAGGATGACCAGACGGAGGCTCAAAAAGGCTGCTCTGGACGTATTTAGTGAGAAAAGTGTAGATGCCGCAACCATTGAGGAGATTACAGAAAAAGCGGATGTCGGCAAGGGCACTCTCTACCAGCATTTCGCTGACAAAGAGCAGATGGTTGTAACGCTGGTGGAAGAGGCTGTCGAGCATTTGATTGAACATATGCGGTCCTACGAGGGTGCCCCGGAAAACCTTGAGGAGATGTTGGAGCATTTGCTGGATGTGCATTATGAATTTTCCGTTAAGTCGAAAGAAGAATTTCTTTTGCTCTTCCAGGGGAAATTATTATTGAAGCTCGAATCCGAAACCACGGAAGAGCTTGAGGAGCCGTATTTACGTTACCTGGAAGAAATTGAAAAGCAGGTGGCGATGTATCTATCTCCGAGGATAGATCCCCATAAGATTCGACGGCTGGCGTGTGCTGTGGCGGGGTTTGTTTTCGGCTTTTTCTCGTTTGCCATGATTGGGATGAGTGCCGATGAAATCGAAACAAGTATCAAACCTTTACGACGAGTTTTCGTAAAAAGTTTATCCGCATTCCTTGAGCGATGAGTTACGCTCATGGAAGTGTGTTTATAAAGTCTGGAATATAAGTAAATAAGATTTGTTTATTAACTTCTGGAGTTTGTATGACAGATGAGCCAAAAAATATCAGTAAACTAACGTATAAGGAGATCGAGAAATTTCGAACTCTGCTTTTAGAAAAACGCAATGAATTGCTGGGTAATGTTTCATATATGGAAAAAGATGCTTTACATGAGGACAGGAGCGATTTATCGAGCATGCCTATCCATATGGCAGACCTGGGGACCGATAGCTATGAGCAGGAATTTACTTTGGAGTTAATGGACAGCGAAAGGAAACTCATTTCTGAGATAGACCAGGCACTTGACCGAATTGAAGATGGTACTTACGGGATATGCCAGGTCAATGGTGAACAAATCCCGAAGCCGCGACTGGAGGCAATTCCCTGGGCCAGGTGTTGTGTTTCCTGTGCGAACCATTTGGAGAAAAGACTGCCCGGAAAAGAAAAATTTCCAAACAAATATACTTTTCCGAACGGAATCGATGATGGCGATGATTCGGACCAGGGAAATATCAAAAAGGTGAGTTAGCCTCATGAAGAGAGTGAAAAAGGAATTGGCGGATATGTATCCGCTTATTAATTAATCTTCTTAATTACAAGGAGGTCATAAAATGGCAAAGAAGAAAGCAGCTAAAAAGAAAACAGCTCCGAAAAAAACAAGCAAGAAGAAAAAATAAAGACATGAGTGTTCAATTCGAAAAGCCATCAGTTTCCGCTGGTGGCTTTCTTTTTTTATATCTGATCAAATTCTCAATCAAGGCAGTTCAATGAAAGTTGGGGGTAATCGAGACATCTTTGGCCATCCCGGAACACAAATCATCCTTTCTTGACATAGGTCTGATTATCCGGTAGTCTGAGGTCAATGGCAGGGCGGATTTTTATCAATCTGCGTTTTTTCTGCCGAATTAAGAAGAAGGTTTAAATTTTGGTGAAAGTTAACAATGATAAGTAATGATCCTGTGTTTTTTATATCAACTCTTGCTATTTTCCTTGTCTCTTTGAGTATTCATGAATACTCTCATGCCTGGATGGCCTACAGATTCGGCGACGATACGGCGAAAAGTATGGGACGGCTCACGCTGAATCCTGTAGCCCATATCGATCTGTTCGGTACTATTATTCTGCCGCTTCTGGTGGGATTTGGCTGGGCAAAGCCCGTGCCGGTTAATTTCACGGTCCTCAACAGACGGCAGATCTTTATGGTAGCAGCCGCCGGACCTCTTTCGAACATACTTATGGCTGTCATTCTGGCTATTGCTTTTCACCTGTTACCTTTGCAGAAAATACCGCTGCTCTGGAATTTCGTCCTATTAGCTATTCTATTCAATCTGTTATTGGCCGTATTCAACCTCATTCCTATACCGCCGCTGGACGGCTCAAGGATGGTTTTTGCCAGATTAAAATCTCCGAAGGCCATCAATTTATACAAAAACGTTTCACGATTTGGAATACTAATCCTTATTGCGTTCATATGGTTTAGAGGACTTGATACTATTATATTGCCCTTAGTTGGATTGTTTTACGGTTTGCTAAGATTGCCTATGCCTGCTTTGACAATTGAGCAAGTAGAACTTAGAGATAAGCAATGAAACGGATAGAAAAAAATCAAAAAAAGGAGTAATTGCAATGTCAAAGAAAGAAAAACCCGGACTTAGACCTGGTCGTTACAAATCTTTGTCGGCTTGGCGAGGAAGCCTGCCCGGCGGAACTATTATCAATATTATAGCTGCGTTGTTTTTTTTCGGGCTTATCGCCATGGGAGTTATGTGGGTAATGAAATCTGCAGGGGATATGGGCCAGCAGTATAGTGATGCTATGATTGACACTAAATTAAAAGCGATAGATGTTAAGTGTCAAATGAATCTGCGGACGATTGGGCAGAATTTGCGGATGTATGTTGTCAGCAACGAGAGTCTGCCGGAATCCCAGAAAGCTTTAGAGCAATGGAGCGGTAGTTCGCGGCTGTTCCAATGCCCGGATCCCAATGGGCCGAAGTATATTTATATTCCCGGCCAGAGGGGAAATATGCCTGGGCAAAACATTTTGCTCTATGAACCACAAGCCGTTCATAACGGACGCAGTAATGTGTTACGACTGAACGGGCAGATTGAAGCGTTGACTCCCGAAGAGCTTCAAGCTGCCTTAATGCAAACACGGGGCAGTTTTAAGCGATGACATAAAACCATAGATTATGCCGCGATCGAGGGACTGACATAAGCAAACATTGTTCCGAAATTATGACTTTACCGTCAACCTCCGATTGAAACCACCAATAGAAGCAGTCCGATGATTCCGAAAGCCACCAGCAGGGCGATGCTAAAGCCCACGATATCCGTCTTGTCCCATTTGCAGAATTCCCAGCTTGTACGCGGGAACATTTTTTGATGATCGAACCGATGCGGATTGACATAAGATGATTCCAGTTCTTGTCGGTCCACCTGGCGGTCCACAAGCACCGGCGTTTTCATCTTGGCATAAAAGCGGTCCAGAGCCTCTTCGTCGTCCGGCCGGGACAAGTACCCTAATAGGATCAAAATCACAAACGGCGTCAGAATGCGAAGCAGTGCCCGAATCGTTTCATTCAAAGCATGAGGATTACACGAGAGGTCCCAGCCCATCTTGTCGATCAATACCAGCATTATATTCAGTTGGCCACGGCCTTCCGGCACGCCATCCTGGTTAGTCTTGACACCCTGCATCCAGAAAATACCTCTTGGTGGAAGCTGATACGTGCGGGTGAACTTCTCGCCGACTTCGATAGGCTCCGGACGTTGCTCCGTCGCCTGGCCTGCGTCGTTGAGCTGGTCCCATTTGGCAATTTCTTCGTTTCGTGTCTCGACGTCAATCTCATGTGCCGTATATGTTCGCTCCAGCGGCTGCGGGCTGGTTAACTTGGTCAGGTATTCATTTGTTTTAAGCTCTGGAAACGCTAACGGCGCCAACAGCGGCAGCAAAAAGAATGCCAGTAATGTCACCAGGATGGAGGCCCATGCCGCTTTGCTGTTGGTCTTTCGCCACAGGATTCCCATCCAGAATGACGCGGCGAAAATCACCCCGATTTCCCATGTAAATTTCAACTGACTCAAGATACTTTCAAACTGGAGCGCGACCCATGCGCCGCCGATCACGACAATCGCTCCCATAATTCGCCCGACCGTGACATAGTGCTTTTCCGTTCTTTTCGGAACAATCACCCTGTACAGATTGTGTGTCAGAAGTGCGGAGCTGGTAATCATCAGGCAATCGGCCGTACTCATTAACGCCGCCATCAGGCACGCAATCATCAGTCCGATCAATCCCAGTTTCAACGGCCCCAATAAATCCAGCGTTGCATATCCCCACATCATATCCGAATCGCTCACGGTTTCGACGTAAAGAACCGCCGCGGTCAGGGCGAAAAGGCCCCACAAAACCGTGCAGACACGCTTGATATAAAGTCCCGTTGTGAAGCCGAACCGGGCGGCATATTCGTCCTTCGCCGAGCCCATGGCGGAGAGTTGATTCGCTCCGACGGCGACATTAATCGTGACCATAAACATAATCGTCAGGATATAGTACCAGGTAAAATCGATCGTCGTCGGAGAGCCGAATATCTCGAAAAAAGATTCCGGCAGCCGTTCGTGGATCGTTTCAAATGCCCCCATTACGCCGCTGCTGCCGTAAAGGCTGTTAATCTTGGCGAAGGCGAACGGCAAAAGAATCAATGAAAGCAAAATGATGAAAATCCCCTGAATCATATCGGATAAAAACGCCGCTTCCAATCCGCCCGCGACGGCATAAATCAGCACAATCGCACAGACAATGAACATCAGGGTGGTCTGGTTGATATGCGAGAAAATCTTCTTGGGTTTTTCCAGCCGTAATTGTTGGAGTCTTCCCTGCTCGGCGGGACTGAGACTGGCAAAATCCGCCGACTCCAGCTTGTCTAATTCCTGGGCCCGGTTATATTCGGCCAGTTCGGCCTGATTATACTGCTCGATGCTTTTTGGCGTCAGGGCCATGACCGTTTTGCTCATTGCCGAAAAGCCGACCGACAACAGGACCATAAATCCAACCGCCTGAATCAAGGCATAAACACCGGCCATTTTTTTAGAGCCGTAGCGGTCCTCGAAAAAATCTCCCATAGTCAAAAGCCGAAGCCGACGGTACCACGGGCTGGTCATCCAATAGACCGGTGTGGCGAAAAGAATATTCAACGCGCCCCAAATCCCCGCCGCTCCGTTTGTCACCGTTGTTGTTGTCACCGATACGGCACTATCGGAAGACGTCGCCTGCCCGAACGCGGCAAACGTCTGGATCAGTTTGCCGAATCGCCGACCCGCGAGAAAATAATCTTCCTGATTTCTGATCCGCCGCATGGACCAGAAACCGATACTGAGAATCACGGCAAAATACACGACGATGACAATGATATCTATGACCGGCAGTCCAAACATTGATGTCTCCTTTATCTTTGCTTCGGCAGTTTTTTCGTTTACTTCTTTTTTCGCTCTTGCGGTTCTCTGGATTAAGATTAATTCCCGATGGTGTCACTTGGGAATTGAGTGTAACCGGTCATATCGAACGGCTCAGTTTTTACTGCCCATGGAACTCCGAGTTCTGAAAGCAGCTTGCCTTGCTCGTAGCCGGCCTGCAAAAATTCATCCAGACCTTCAACTACCGTCTTCACCGAATCCTGGTACTCGAATCGCTGCATGTACCTGGGAGCGATGCCGTGAGTCATTTTGGACGATTCGAACGCACCATTGACTGTGAGCGTGAAAGGTCGGCATAACTCCAGAGAGCCGTAATAGGGCTTTTTGTTCTCATACGCATCCACTAATTGTTCCAACATATAAACGCGCTGCTCAGTGTCATCGATAATCTCTTCTTTTTTGCCATCTGCATATATTATAGTTGCCTTATTGAATTCGACATATTCGATTGTGGCGTTTTCACATTCCACTGTTGTGATTGGTTCAACGACCGTATCGGCACACAAGGTTGCCTGATAGACGATTTCCACGCCGTCGGTTGTTATCACGCGCAGGCTGCTGGTGTCTTCACTTTCGATATCGTGGGCATGGTACAGCTCCGCCTGCACCGTCACCGGCTCGGCCATTTTCCATCGTTCCATCGAAGCCAGGTAGAGATTATTGATCAGCACATGAGCCAAGGGATTGTTGATCGTGCCGTCCAGCACCCACTCGTCGTTAACGCGCAGCTTGCCCGCCCAACTGCTCCGGCTGAAATAGGAATCTAATCTCTCCCAGGCGCCGATCGACCGGACACGTTTGATTTTACCGTATTTACCGGAGCTGATTTTTTCCTTCATCTGCTGCATAATATTAGTGTAAAGGTATTGGAAGCATACGGCGACTTTTGTGCCGCGTTTATCCACATACTTTACTAAATCGTCATAGTCCTGGATTGTTGCGGTAGGGGGTTTTTCCATAAACACGTCAAAACCGGCATCCAAACACTTTTTTGTTAACCGGCTATGCGTATGAATAGGGGTGGGGACAAAGATAACATCGCACTTGCCTTGCATCTTTTCCAGCAGTTCATCAATCGTGGTAAATACCCAGATGCCTTTCTCCCTGCAAACCTGCGCTCCGGGTCTTTTACGTGCCGGATTGGATGTCACCGCCATCAGTTCTATTCTATCCGGAATCATCCAGATTCGTTTTATAAGCTCGAAGGCGTATCCACCGGTGCCGATCATTGCAATTCGTAACATAACTATTAACTCCCCAAAAAATATCTTTGGCTGAAAGTCTTAGTCCCAAGGTCCTTCTTCAATCCTGACCATTTTTCCCGTATCGGCGGCATCCCGGGCGCATAAGCAAACGTGCGTTAGCATAAAGGCGTCCCGTGTGCTCAACTCCGGCTCGTATTCGGACTTGCCGAGAAGAGATAACAGGAAATTCCGGAACATCTTGCTGCGCTTCGCTACCGGGACGTCAACCGGCTCTTTTCCTTCTACAATCAAATTGCATGTCTCTTTACTTGCGTTTGCTTCAATGACACCTTTAGTGCCCACGATTCGCACACAGTCGTCGCCGTGTGTTGGGGCCGATGAAGGGCGGAATAAATCGACGCTCACTGTTGCATGGGCACCATTGTTCATTTCGAGGATTAAGGCACAGTTGTCTTCACAGTCTTTATGGCTGGGATGTGCTAAATTACCCTGCATGGCTATCACATTGCAAAAATTCAAACCTGTTATGAAATGGATAAAATCGAGTGCGTGGATGCCCACCCAGCCGATTGTCCCGCCGTAAGTTTCACGGTCGGCGAACCAATCCGGCCGTGTGCCCCATTTATAGCTCTTGCGTCCGTTCGCCAGGACCACCTCGCCGATATCGCCGTTATTATAGATATTGTGTGCCGTAATGAATGCGCCTTCCGAACGCATCGAGTGCATCGCGAATAATTCCACCTGATTTTCTTTGACTGCCCGATATACGTCTTTGAGTGACGCATGTGTTAGTGCCAGAGGTTTTTCACAGATTAGATGACAGCCGGCATTTGCCGCCTCGATAGCGATTCCGGCAATTTTATCCAGCCGTGTGCTGATTACCGCGACATCCGGCTTGATCTCGGCCAGCATCTTTTGGTAATCCTCGAATTGCTTGATTTGATCGTTGTAAATCTTGTGATTGGTTACTGTGGCAGGGGGTTCATCCTCCAGGGCGGGTGCAAATGCTACTAATTCGGCCTCGGTCATCCCGAACATATCGTCGAAAACAAATACCGAATGACCGAAGCCGCCGATGCTCACAACTTTCAGTTTGCCCATCGAAACTCCTGAAAGAGTCCTTTATAAGACGATTCTACGCTTATAATGTGACTTCTATACCATATACCGGAATTCCCTGCAATTCATTTTTATTCCCGTGATTTTCAAACCAGCGAAGGTTTCAAAGTGTCATTTTTTATCTTGGGTAAAATATGATAATTATATTTAACCGAAGAAGACTGCCATCAAAACACCGGCGGTGGCGACAAAAAGGGTAGGGGGCAGCACTTTGAGGATGATTTTGGTCAGGGACGTTTCAAAGTAGCTCGCTGAAAGGGCCATGCACAAGTGGACAGGCGTAAGAAAAAGCCCCACCATTAAGCCGGAGAAGGCAAGGGTTTCCAATCCCATTTTCGCTTCTTCGCCGGTGCCGATAAAGGGGATAAGGAATGGAAATGTAATCGCCACGGTCGGCATAGTCACGCCGGTCAGAAATGAGACCAGCAAAGGCAGGAAAAAGATAACGAAATATTTCGGCACATTCATCTCGGAGAGGAACTGGACAACATCACCGATAGCGTGGCCTGCTTCCAGGTTGAGCTTGAATAACAAAGCGCCAAGAATCAAAAGAACAAAATCAGGTTCGAGTCCAGACCTGAAAATCGCCGGCCATCGATTCAAAGCGACTTTATGAAAAAGAAGGAAGGTGACTATTGCGCATAGCAGCCCGGCCGCCGGAGGGATATTTGCAGCGGCGTAGAGTGTTGCCACGACCAGAATTGGCCAGAAGGCGTGCGTGAAATTTTGCAAATTGTGTGACAGGCGGCCGTGAGATTGTTTTTCTTTGTTTCTCGGAGGGATGCCAGAAAGCAGCAGGAAAATTATGCTGCCAAGCGTACCGCATAATGTTATAGCTATATTATGCGAAATCAGGGTAAATGCGGATATGCCGAACATACTTTGAATCAATAGGACCGCCGGAAATAGAGGCCATACTGTTTCCCACTGGTGGCGGAAGAAAAAATTTATCGCCGCCTGGCGTGAGCGTTCGACGCCGATATGGTCGCCCAGGTCCCGCACCATGGGCGCCGAGAGCATGATCCCGCCGGGTGTCGGCAGCAGGCCCATCATCATGGGAATTGCCGCCATGGCAAAACGCCGGCTTCGGAACAGACCCTGAAGGGCCGGGACTAAGCGCTGCGAAACGCCCGTCTCTTTCATTGCCGTACCGAGCACGTTAACTAACATGACCAAAGCGGTCAATGTAATGAAAAGATATCCGGTCGTTTGGCTCAAAGGCTTGTTGTTCCACTCATCGACGGCGGTGGCCCAGAATCGCCCCGGGGTGACCCGAAGAAGTATTGCCAGGGCGACGGACGAGAGCAGCATCGCTCGTCCCAGCTTGACCTTCAGGTGCAGAAGAACAACCAACAGAGCCAGGGCCAAAGCCATTGAAATCAGTGCATACATCTAAAAATTTTCCTGTCCCCTCATTATGGTCGATTACTGAATCCGACTAAAGTTGTTTTTTAAATGCCTCCGCGTTTTGGATGAGCTCTTCCCGGGTGATTTCTTTTCGAGGTGCAAGTTCAAACGTCCATTCATATGAATCGACGATTCTTTTTGGATTGATTATCTGTGCGAAGAAATCGAATGGGAAATAGTCATACCAGGGGCCTTTCAGCTCTCGATGAGTATTGAGAGTTTCGAAGCCGGGCTTGCTTATCCTGACCCAGTAATCTCCATACCAGTTGAAAGAGACTGTCACGGGTGAGGTGCCTATTTCCTCATCGTTGAGTATAACCAAAGCCCCTCCAGGCTTAGTGTTGATTGTCAGTTGGCGTTCGACACAACCGCCGAGTAATAAGCCGGCGATTAAAATAAAAGCTATCACAGCAGGTATTTTATACATAATCATAAAAAATATCCTTACATCATTTAAGCTGCATTGACCGCCATATTATAAGGTGTGAGCAAAAAGATGAAAGCCCAAAGATTTTGGGTTTATTTTTCAATCGGCCGGCACGCATCTGCCCTGGGCCCAGTATCGCAAACATTCTACACGTTCGGCTAACGTTACCGTCAGCGGCGGCGAGGCCTTGAGCACAGAGAGAATCCTTTCCGTGCTGATTCCTTCCTTATCTGCAAATGCTTCATGCAGAGCCGATACGACAGCCTGCTCTATTTCAGAGCCGCTGTAACCTTCAGATGCTTCCGCTAATGCCGCCAGATCGAACTTTTTGGGATCACGATTGCGTTTTTTAAGATGAATGGCAAATATTTCCCTTCGCACAGGTCGCTTCGGCAGGTCAACAAAAAATATCTCGTCGAATCGTCCCTTTCGCAGAAGTTCGGGTGGCAGAGCCTCGATATCGTTAGCTGTCGCCACGACAAAAACCGGCGCCTGTCTTTCCTGCAGCCAGGTCAGCAGAGTGCCAAACATCCTTTTAGACAGTCCTCCATCGGTACTTTGACTGGCGGCGGAGGCAAAGCCCTTTTCAATCTCATCGATCCATAAAATCACCGGTGACATCATCTCGCACTGCCGCAGCGCCTGGCGAAGGTTCCGCTCGGATTCACCAATATAACTGTTATACAAAGCGCCCGGGTCAAGCTTCAACAGCGGCTGATGCCAGGCGGTCGCGATTGCCTTGGCGCAGAGACTTTTACCGGCACCCTGGACACCGAGCATGAGCAATCCTCTGGGAGCCTCGAGTCCAAACTTTATCGCTTTGGAGCTGAACGCCTCTTTGCGCTGGCTGAGCCATTTTTTCAGCCGCTTCATACCTCCGATTTCGCTCAGGTCGAGGGGCGTTTCGATATACTCAAGCAAACCGCCTCGTTGTATCATCCGACGCTTACCGGCAATAATTGCATTGATATCATTGTCGTCGAAGCGCTGGTCATTCGCTACCGTATCGATAATAATACGTTCGGCCTGCCGGCGGCTCAGGCCGCGGAGATTGCGGACAATCGTTGCCAGGCCTTCTTTTGTGATGCCTATCTCTATGGGTTTTTTGCAGTGGATGCGCTGAAGGGTTCTGCGAGTTATCTCCTTTAATTCATTTTTATCGGGAAAAGATATTTCAAAACGCCTTGTATAGGATTTGACGACTTCAGGCAGATTATCATTACTGTCTATCATCACAAGTGTGCTGCCGTTTTTTTCGAAACAATCGATAAGATCGCGCAGAGCTCGCAGAGCCAGCCCGGTTTTGAGGTGTTCAGCAAGGTCCATAGTTACACATACAGTTCCTTGCTTTGCACCTGAAAAGTGTAAAAGCCCTGCGGCGGGTGTTTCGGTATCACCTATGAAAAGGCTATCAGCAAGCAGGCCGTCCTTGACACCTCCGGCAACGGACCATATCAACATATCCCGCTCGAGGCCAATAGCTACCTGACGCACGATTTCCAGCGCATAGTTCTCTTCAAAAGTAACGAAGGATATGCAGCAATTGCCACCGTTGATCAGTTGTTCAAAACGTTCAATGTCGTCCATTGGACATTGTCTCGGGTATTTATGTTATATTGTCAATATTAAAATCCAGCCTGGTAGTCTGGCTTATTCAAAGGAAATATTTGCTTATAGCCGCTTTTTCAAATTTTAATCTACTCAATTGTAAATATAAACTCGAAAAGATGAAAGTCTAAAATTGTCCTTTACAAATCTTTTATAATGTCTGTTATAAACTCGTCCGGATAAATGATTCTTCTTATAACCTTAAGTTTCTTTAAAAGCTGCTATTTAAGTTGAGGTATTTTCTCTTGACGTTATAATTCTTAAACCAGATTGGCAGCGGCATCAGTAAACTTTGAGGTTGCTAATGAGAAAAGGATTTCAAAGAATCAATTGCATATTTCATTTTATTGGGGGTTTGCTTGAGATATTGGGTCTGATTCTTTTGTTTCCACTGATTATTGTCATCGCTTATTGGGGACAAATGGGCGAGGGATGGATTACTGCAACCGCTTTTATTACTACGGCTTTAATCTCATTTGCGTTGGGGATTGTGCTGCGCAGTAAGTTTAAGCTGGAGACGCTTGACACGACCGGTTCTATGCTTATGTGCGCTCTCGGCTGGCTTTTTATCTCAGCGGTGGGAGCTATACCCTTTGTGATTGTAAATGGTACAAACTACCTTGATGCTTATTTTGAAGCAATGAGTGGTTTTACCACTACCGGTATCACAGTTTTTTCCGGGCTGGATAATATGCCGAGAAGCATCCTTTTCTGGCGGTCTCTTACACAATGGCTCGGTGGGATCGGTATACTTTCCTTTTTTCTGGCTGTAACCTATCAAGCCGGCGGAGCTCATCATATCTTCGGAGCCGAGAGTCACAAGATTTCGTCCGGCAGGCCCAAGCCGGGATTGTTCAGTACCCTCAGGATACTCTGGGCAATTTATGCGGTGTTTACATTGTTGGCGGCAATAGTCCTTATACTTGAAAAAATGCCGATTTTTGATGCGATCTGTCACGCTCTGTCCACTTTATCAACCGGCGGCTTTTCGCCTCATGACGACAGCATAGCATTCTATAGCTCGACCGGACATCCCAACTACAAACTGATTGAATACACTGTCACATTTTTCATGATGCTCGGTGGGATCAACTTTTTGATTCATTACCGCGTTATGACAAGAGACTTTAAAGCCCTCTGGGACAATATTGAGATTAGGTACTGGTGGCGACTCATCGCTGCATTCACCGCTATTATTATAATCGATCATCTCTATAAGACCGGTGTTCTGAGCGATCTATTTACACGCGGTACCCCGGTCAAGCTCGGTGAATTTGAGCGTTCGTTTCGGTACGGCATATTTCAGGTGATTTCTGTTATGACCACGACCGGCTTTGGAACAAAAGATATTGGCTCTGATTTTTTCGGTGCGACGTCTCAACAGTTATTCCTGGTTATGATGGTTATCGGTGGCTGTGTTGGCTCGACAGGAGGGGGATTTAAGGTCCTGCGCATAGCTATACTTAACCGGCTGATGTTTAGAGAACTTTTCAAACTGAGGGTTTCCGGCAAAGCGTCAGCAGGGCTGGTAATCGATAAAAAAATAGTTCCGGAAGACGAAGTGCATCGGGTGGCTGCTTTATTTTTCACCTGGATCGCATTGTTACTGGTTGGTGGTGGTATTACGGCTCTTTTCTCGAATCAAGGCCCCTGGGAATCATTATCCGGGATGTTTTCAGCGGTGGGTAACATCGGCCCTTGTTATATCTCGGTGAAGGATATGATAACAATCCACCCTGTTGTGAAGCTGACTTATATTTTTGGCATGCTGGCGGGAAGACTGGAAATTTTGCCGGTTTTGCTTCTGTTTTCCAGAAGAGCCTGGAAATAAATACGCCGCTCAATAAATAGATAAAATGTTATCCATATTTGGAGGTTATAAAAATGTATATTGTTGTCGCCGGTGGAGGAATGGTCGGTGGTGTGCTTGTTCGCAGGTTGCTGGATAACAAGCATGATGTGGTATTAATTGAGCAGAATAAGACCATCTGCGATAAGCTGTACGCAGAAAGCGGAGTTGTTGCTATCAATGGTGGCGCTACGAGCATAGAAGCTTTGAGTGAGGCTGGTATTCAAAAGGCTGATGTGCTTGTCGCCGCTACCGGCAGTGATGCTGATAACCTCGCCTGCGCAATATTGGCCAAGAGTTTTGACGTACCCAGAATTATAGTCAGAATGAGACACCCCGCTTATAAGAATGCTTATAGAGTTGCCGGAGTAGACTCGATTATTCGTGTGACGGATCTGATGGTGAGTCAAATGCTGATGGAAATCGAAAATCCTGAAGTGCGAAGAATAACGACCATCGGTGGCGGCAAAGCGGATATCTTTGTAGTCATTGTCCCTGAGCGAGCAAAAGTTGCCGGCAAAAACATTAAGGATATTGTAGGAAGTCGCCATTTCCCACCCCAGTGTGTTTTCATTGCGGTATATAATCAGGAAACGGAAGAACTCTCAATTCCCAGGGGAAAGCAGGTCATCAATGAAGGTGATGAGCTGTTTTTGGTCTCAACCACTGAGAATATTAGAAAGGCAGTGGATTTTCTAACCGCCAAAAGCAAAAACCGACATTAGCATATAGGATCCCAACGGTATTTTAACCTGATTTTCACCATAAGTATGGCATAGCTAAGTAATGCCATCTCAGAGAGCATAGCTCATACAAAATCAACATTCAAAATCGTTGACAACGATGCTTGCGGGCAGTAAGTTATTATCGATTTTAACGTATTTACTTTTTTGACGGTGCATTCATTATGGAAGTCTCTCTGGATTGGCTTAGTGATTATATCGAAACCGGACTTAATGCCGAGCGTATTGCTGAGATTCTTAGCGATCAGGGCTTTCCCTGCGAAGGGATAAAGCATATCGGTGACGATGCTGTAATTGATGTTGAAGTCACCAGTAACCGCGGTGACTGTTTAGGCTATATTGGTATTGCTCGGGAGCTGGCTGTTGCGACCGGGAAAAAATTGAAAATACCTTTGGTAGAACTTGATGAGTTAGAGAAAGACGTTACCGAATTTGCCGACGTCGAAATTCTCGATTCGGATTCATGCGGACGTTACACAGCTCGGATTATTGACGGTGTCAAAGTCGGCCCATCACCGGATTGGCTCAGAAAGCGGCTCGAAGCTGTTGGACTTCGCAGCGTTAATAACGTAGTTGATGCCACTAACTATGCGATGATGGAGACGGGACAGCCGCCACATGCTTTCGATTATGCCAAGATAACACATGGTAAAATAATAGTCAGAAAGGCTATTGCAGGTGAGCGTTTAGTAAGTATTGACGGCACTCAATGCGACCTCAATACTGATATGCTGGTCATTGCCGATCCAAAGGGTCCCGTTGGTATAGCCGGTGTGATGGGCGGATTGGAAACGGAGGTGAGTAATGTCACGACGGCAATTCTGTTAGAGGATGCCTATTTTGATCCCGTTTCTATCCGGACAACTTCGCGCAAGCTAAGTCTACCATCGGAGGCGGCTTTCCGATTCGAGCGAACCGTCGATATTGAAATGGTGGACTGGGCTTCCAGGCGGACTGCACAATTAATCACTAAGGTTGCAGGCGGTAAAGTGGCAAAAGGTGTTGTAGATGTTTATCCCAAAAAACAGCCGTTGAAAAAGGTCGGCTTAAGACTATCGCGCTTGAACAAATTGCTTGGCATTGATGTCCCTCGCGAAAAAGTGGTGAAAATACTTACTGCCTTGAGCTTTGAGCCAAAAGTTGAAGATGATTTGATAACCTGTAGGGTGCCTTCATGGCGCAGCGATGTGTATCGTGAGGTTGATTTAATCGAGGAAGTTGCGCGCGTGCATGGCTATAGCACCATCCCTACAGAGCAAAAAATCAAGATCGAAGTAGTGCCTGTTGGCGCCCGGCAAAAACTGGTTGAATCGGTTGGAACATATCTAAACGGCTGTGGATTTTACGAAACAATCAACGTTAGTTTTATCGACGATTCAGCGGCCCAGCTTTGCGCGGATAGCGATGCTGAGCATTTGTCTGTTAGAGATGAGTCGAGAAAAAGCGCGAATTTGCTTCGCCGGACACTTATTGGCTCATTAATGGGAGTGCTGAGAACAAACCTGAACGCAAAGAACTCTCCGTGCAGGATATTTGAAATAGCAGAGACTTTTGTGCCGGATCCTGACCAGGGCGGCGGTTTGCCAATCGAAAGAACGAAACTTGCTCTTGCCTGTGACGGTGATTTCAGAGATCTCAGAGGGATTATTGAAGGGCTGTTAAAGACTATTTCCAGAGATGCACAAATTGCTTTATCTCCTACGGATCTGAAATGGGCGCATACAGGTGCCCAAATCATAGTCAATTCCCGGCCAATCGGGACAGCAGGAATTGTTTGTAATGATGTGAAAAAGAAATTTGATTTTAAAGATACCTCGCCATGTGCTGCTGAGATAGATTTTGAGTATCTCTTAGCTCTCAATAGTGATGAGTTTGAGGTCAGGCCAATTCCAAGATTCCCTGCCATACAACGAGACCTCTCGATTATTGTGGACGAGGCAATTCGATGGGTGGATATTATTGAGGTGGTCAAGAATAAGGCTTCTGAGGAGCTCGAAGATATTAATTTTGTAGGTATATATCGCGGCAAGGGGATCCCTACGGAGAAAAAGAGTGTCACGCTGACGCTCCAGTTCAGGGACGAGGATGGCACACTTACTCATGATGTTGTGGATGCTTTTCAGGCTGCTATAGTGCAAGGTCTGGCTGAGTCTGTTGGAGCCGTGCTGCGAGACTCATAGTGGATATCATTTAGTATATAACAGCAGTTCCTGTGAATATCGATTATTTAAGCTACCGGCTTAAAACCATTGATTAATGGATTGCTCATCTTCGCTAAATCTGACTTAAATAAAAATGCTATTTTAATAGATATATCTAATTCTAATGTGTTCGTATTTCCTGGAAACAGAATGTTTATGTAGTGCAGATTTTCCTCTGATGTATGTTTTGAACAAATTTATTTTGTTGGCTTAAATTTAGGCTTTAGAAAACATGGTCTAAGTGCCGAAAAAACCATTAAATTGGACGGTTGAAGGTTTTGATTATTTACGTGTTTTTGGATATTTTGTTGACTTTTGTATAGGAATTTGGTATATATTTATATTGCGGGCTAACCCCTGCGGTGTTCGTATAGAAAGCATGTGTTTGAAAGAACCGATACCCGTACTCAGGGAAATCAGGCCTTGATGGATCGGACAAGCCTACTCGATAGGACTTTCGGACATAAGCAACGATTGCCCACTTGGAAGTAATGGGTTCTTCTCGAACGCTTTCTTACGACACTCGCGGAGGAGGGCCACGCAATAGATAAAAAGGCCTGTGACAACGGGCCTTTTTTTATGTTGTCGCAAAGGGGTTGCAATATCGGACGTTGAAAACCTGCCTGTTGCTATGGTTTTTGGGGTTAAGCCAGAGAATATTTTTGTCGATTAAAATATAAGATTAACGAAAAGACTTACTTTGTGGAGACTAAAATATGGCAACTGTGCGCAGCTTCACTGTTGTGCCAGCACTACAAGATCCCTTGTCGGATCTTGAGACTATCGCCAGGAATATGTATTGGTCCTGGGATTCTGAATTCGTGGAGTTGTTTAGACGTGTTGACAGTAATCTATGGACAGCCAGCGGCCATAATCCTGTCAGGCTCCTTGGCAGTATTTCACAGGAAAAATTAGATTCCCTGGCTGAAAATCAGGGCTTTTTAAACCAGTTACAGCGAGTCGCCGAAAAGCTTAAAGCATATTTGAATGAATCGACCTGGTATGATAAGGTCTGTTCGGAATCCGATAAACCAATTATTGCCTATTTCAGTGCGGAGTTTGGTGTCCATGAATGTCTGCCTATATATGCCGGCGGTTTGGGAATTCTGGCTGGTGACCACTTGAAAAGTGCTTCTGATCTTGGCATTCCTTTGGTAGGCGTAGGTCTTTTATATCAGAAAGGTTATTTCCGCCAGTATCTCAATATCGATGGTTGGCAGCAAGAGGTATATGTAGAGAATGATTTTTACAATATGCCAATAAAGCTTGTTCGCAAAGAGAGCGGCCGACCTTTGACTATTAGTGTTGAATATCCCGGCAGGTGTGTTGTAGCTCGCATATGGTGTGTCTCGATCGGCAGAGTTAAATTATATCTGCTCGATACGAACATACCTGATAATGCTCCGATAGACCGAATGATAACCAGCAGTCTTTATGGTGGTGACCGTGAGCTGAGAATTCGCCAGGAGATTATGTTAGGCATTGGCGGCTTAAAAGCCCTGTCGGCTATGGGTATTAATCCGACAGTCTGTCATATGAACGAGGGGCATGCTGCTTTTATGGCACTGGAGAGAATCCGGGAGCTGAGAAACACTACTAATATCACTTTTGACGGGGCTGTTGAAGCCACAAGGGCGGGCAATGTTTTTACGATCCATACACCAGTAAAAGCAGGTCTTGATGAATTTCGTGTGGAATTGATGGACAAGTATTTCGGTGGGTATTTTCCGAAGCTCGGTATTAATAGACAGCGGTTTTTAGCATTAGGTAGAATACTTCCTGACGACGACAGCGAATCGTTTAAGATGCCGGTTCTTGCATTACGGCTAAGCAGCTATGCAAACGGCGTAAGCAAATTGCATGGGCAGGTTTCACGAGGAATATGGGGTAGCCTTTGGCCTGGAACACCTCTCAACGAAGTGCCCGTTATTTCGATTACCAACGGCATCCACATAAAGAACTGGATATCAGATGAACTATGTTCCCTGTATGAAAGATATCTTGGACCAAACTGGGCTGATGAAGCCATGAATAAAGCGCTTTGGGAGACAATCAACCAAATTCCGGATGAGGAACTCTGGCAGATACACAAGCGATGTAAAGAGCAGTTGATCGTCTTCGTCCGCAATCGACTTAAGGCTCAAATGCAGCGCAGAGGCACTTATCATACTGAATTGAACCATGCCGAGGAGGTTCTTGATTCTGAGACGCTGACGATTGGTTTTGCCAGAAGGTTTGCCGGCTATAAAAGAGGCAACCTGTTGCTTAAAAATCCTGATCGGCTTATGAAGCTGCTTAATGATAATGATAGACCGCTACAGATTGTATTTGCCGGCAAGGCCCATCCGAAGGATACAGAGGGCAAGGATATTATTCGTCAGATAGTACACTTTGCAAATCAGAACAGCGTCAGACGCCGCATAGTTTTTCTGGAAAACTATGATATAGATATAGCAAGGTTCTTAGTTCGCGGCGTTGATGTCTGGCTAAATAATCCTCGCAGGCCGATGGAGGCCAGCGGCACAAGCGGGATGAAAGCTGCGGTTAACGGTGTATTGAATATGAGTACTGCAGATGGCTGGTGGTGTGAGGGTTATACACCGGATGGTGGCTGGGTTATCGGTGCAGGTGACAGCTGTGATGATATCGACTATCAGGATGTAGTAGAGTCGCAGGCCATCTATGATATGTTGGAAAATGAAGTTATCCCACTTTTCTATACCCGGTCGGCGGACAATCTACCACGGGCCTGGATACGCAGAGTAAAAAATTCTATCAAGTGGATAGCACCCCGTTTTAACACACACAGAATGGTTGCCGAATATACACGGAGGTTTTATAACTCCTCTGCTGCAAAGTGGCGTAATTTAACAGCAGAAGAATGCTCCAGAGCAAAGGCTTTTTCAAGTTGGAAGACCGATATCAAAAAAGCTTGGCCTGAACTTGCCGTTACAGATGTGATAATGGAAGTTCAAAGCGGCGATGGCCAGGAACAGCTAAATCCCAAGCAACCTCAGCTCAAGGTCGGCTCGCAGTTGTTCATAAAGGCATTGGTTAAGCTTGGCAGCCTTCAACCGAATGATGTTTCAGTTGAGCTTTACCATGGTCCGGTTGATAACTGGGAAAATATAAAGAATGGCTCAGCCGTACGGATGGATTATGAAAAAGCCACGGAACAGGAAGGTGAACATTGGTTTGTTGGTTCGATGCCTTGTAGTGAGACCGGACAACATGGTGTGGCAGTGAGAGTTTTGCCAAAACATCCCGACTTGACTAATCCCTATGAAATGGGCTTGATTCTATGGGAAGCGAAGAACTAATGCCTTATTGGTTCTCTTGTTCGCTCAGAAGCTCATAAACATCGTCAGCAGTGTTTGCTTTTTCAAGTCTTGCTTTGAATTCCTCATTCAGCATCAGTCTGCTTATCCTGGCCAAAGCCTGAATATGAGGCCCGGTCTGATTGGCTGGCGAGACCAGTAGAATCAGAATTGTTACTGGTTTACCGTCGATACTTTGAAATTCAATCGGTTCATGTGCGATTCCGATTGCCATTACAAGTTCTTTAACAGCGTTGCATTTACCGTGAGGAATGGCTATTCCAGCGCCGGTCCCAGTGCTTTGAGTTCGTTCACGCGTCAGAACTGAATCCAGGACTACGTCTCTGTCTGACAGTAATCCTTGGGCATCGAGCAGGTCTACAAGTTCGGCTATCACAGCCTCCTTATCCTTGCTTTCGACCGGCACTTTTACGCAGTTTGGTTGCAATATTTGTGTCAGAATCATTTTAGTTTGTGTCCAACATAGTACGACTATTTATTTATTTTTATATAAACCAAATATTATATCATATCATGAATAAAATTTCATTAACTTTCTAAAAATATATAGATTTTTCGTTTATATTTTGAGTTTTTTACCTTCTTAGCAATGATTTTTGGGCTTTACACCCATTTACTATTTAGATAAAATCGTACATTCTATTTTATAGAGTATATTTAACTTCAGACTACAGGTTTGTTCCATGGAAAAAATAGAGCTTTACGACACTACTCTTCGTGATGGGATGCAAGCTGAAGGCGTCAGTTTTTCGCTTGAAGATAAACTCGCAATCGCACAATGCCTTGACAAGCTGGGCCTCGATTATATTGAAGGTGGCTTTGCCGCTTCCAATCCCAAAGAGATTCGGTTTTTTGATGAGGTTGCAAAACTGGGCCTGAAGAATTCAAAAATTGTAGCATTCGGCAACACTCGCAGAGCCGATTCGGCCGTCTCAGATGACATCTCGCTAAACTCTATACTTTCCTGCAAGACGAGAGCTGCTACTTTGGTAGGTAAAGCCTGGGACATGCATGTAAGAGATGTATTAGGTTGTTCGCTCGAAGAGAATCTGACTGTATGTGTCGAATCTGTGAAGCATCTAAAGAAAAATGGTCTTGAAATCCTCTTCGATGCCGAACATTTCTTCGACGGCTACAAGCAGAATCCTGAATACGCGATAAAGGTCCTGGCTGCTACCGCAGAGGCCGGTGCCGATGTTCTCGTCCTTTGTGAGACCAATGGCGGCTGCCTGCCCAACGAAGTTTATGAAATTACTAAGGCTGTCTGTAAGCAGTTCGGTACGGTCACTATTGGAATTCATACCCACAACGATACCGACTGTGCGACAGCCAACAGCCTTGCCGCAGTTCGGGCGGGTGCCCGACATGTCCAGGGCACAATCAACGGACTTGGTGAGCGTTGCGGCAATGCAAATTTCTGCGCACTTGTGCCAAACCTGGCACTAAAAATGGGTTTGGAAGTTCTTAGCCCGGAAAAAATTAAAACCCTCACGGAGGTGTCCCGCTATATCTTTGAGATAAGCAATCTAACACCTGTGATGAATATGCCCTATGTTGGCGAAAGTGCCTTTGCTCACAAAGGGGGCCTGCATGTGGACGCCCTGCGCAAAAACAAACGAACATATGAACATATTACGCCCGATCTTGTCGGAAACGAAAGAAGATTCCTTATTTCCGAATTGAGCGGCAGGTCCACTGTTCTGGGCAAGCTTGAAAAGGCACAGATAGATCAGGACAAAGAATTGGCCGCAAGGATCCTCAACAGAGTGCAGGAGCTTGAGAACCAGGGCTTTCAATTCGAAGCTGCTGATGCAAGTTTCGATCTGTTAGTTAAGAAGATAATAGGTATGTACAAGCCTTCTTTTGATCTCATCAAATATCATATAACCGTGGAGAAACGCGCAACAGGTCAAATTGTCACCGAGGCTACGGTCAAGCTAAAAGTAGGTGATAAAATCGAACACGTTGTCGGGGAAGGTGATGGCCCTGTCAACGCGCTGGATGCCGCTTTACGAAAGTCACTGGATAATTTCTATCCGAGCTTAAAGGATGTCCACCTGATTGATTACAAGGTACGTGTTGTTAATGCCGGGGCCGGCACCGCTGCTCGTGTACGTGTAATTATTGAGTCCAGGGACAAACATTCCATCTGGGGAACGGTGGGTGTCTCCGAGAATATCATCGAGGCCTCCTGGCAGGCCCTGGTCGATTCCGTCGAATACAAACTACAAAAAGACGCACAAAAAAAATCCTGTAAATAGATCCTTCACTTTATTTTACGATTAACATTTACATGGTATCGCGAGAATAGATTGGTCATTGTAGGCATCTGTGCACTTGATATTCAGTGGATATACAACCGAATATCGTCAATGAAAATCCAACCGAAACCGCCGGTTGCGCCAGTTTTCTCAAAGCCAATGCTAAACGTCGAAACATTCCTCAGATTCACGCCAAAAGCTGCAAGATCAATATCCCATTTTTGCCATTGTTCTCTGGCCATGTTGTCTGGATCACCGTCATATACCACCTTGGAGCCGTTGAGTTTTATGTACATCTGCTCAGTGGTAGAATTGCCCGGATAGCCGTGGAACCATAACGATAGCATCTGAGGCCCGGCTATGGTCCAATCTCGGCCAATCGCCAGGTAATTAGTGTCCACTGTAGCTTCTGAATAACTTGTACTACTGTTGTCGTATATAATCAGCATTGACTGTTGCCCACGATGAGCGACCTGGGTCTCACTGTATATGATAGAGCCGTTGAATAGGGTACCCCATCCGTCCATCCAGGTATTATCTATTGTGTTAGGCCAATAGGCGCTGTAGTTTTCAAAGTCGTCCACAACAATATAATTGCCTGTCGAAAAGCTCCAGATATTACCTTGCCATGTTGCGTGATCCTGAGCTTTATTTACTTCATCGATCCGCCAGTAATAAGTAGTGCCGCTATTGAGGGATAAAGGACCACAACCGGTTTGGCTTACTGTATCGATAAGAGCAGTGCCGTTTGTCACAGCTTGCTTGTCGGTGCTAAGGTATACTTTGTGCTCAGCCGCCTCTCTTCCCGCGGCCCAGTCGAGGATTACATCCGGATCGACATCTGCTGCTCCGATATCCGGACTGGGCTCTCTTGCACGCATTGGTATACGCAGGAAGCGCACCTCGCTTAAGCCGTACTGGTTGGATACATCGCTGCTCCAGTTGCTGTTGGCGGTAATCCTGACAGACTTTGCTATTATACCATCAAAATCAACATTCGTATCGCAGAGATAATCGCTCGTACCAGTTGCCTTAGCAAATTGAGAAGCACCAACCAGTTTTATCCAACCAATGTTATCAAGTGAATACTCGATAGAAACATCCTTCAAGCCAAAGCCGGAATGAGTAAGACCTTCATTGTAGTTCCAAACCAGCATCTTGTTCAATTTATAGTCTTTGTCGAATTCGTACCGGATCCAGGCAGGCTCGGATTCACTTGTATCTGTGAGCCACATAGTTGTGGGATCGTTTGAATGGAACTCGTCTACCAGACCTGAGCCGTTTATGGTATTCTCAGGTCCTTGATCTTCTGCCTGGCTGGAAGCTAATGTGATTATTTGCTCAATTGGATAGGTAATATCAAAAGCAAACAGCATAGTATCAGATGATTGTTTGATGTTATTAATATGCATCGCTGAAAGGCTGCCATTCCACCAGTTTGTGTTCGGATTTGTAAAAGGAGTACATTGATTAAATAAAAGGCCGTCAAATAAATCGGTGTCATCTCCGGAATTTCGGTTGTATTCAAGGTCATATAAGCCGTCAGCCTGGAGTAGTGTGACTTCGTAATGCAATTCCGGTGTCATTTGCTGGTTGTCATTGCAACCATTTGTGTCTATATACCAAATGGCGAGTCCTGAGTCTGGAAGATTAGCGTCTCGTCCTGTTTGTTGACGACTGGAAATTATGAAGAACTCGTTGCTCATCCGCGGGTGAGGATATTTGAAGAACCTATTAATACCAGCTGTTATATCGAGTTCAGGCTCAGGAGAGCTAAGTGTTGTAACAGTTGCCCAACCGGCAAGGTCTTTGAGATAGGCACAGGGTTCGACGGGATTTGTTTCAAAACGTATACCGTGACTCATGAGACAGTAGTCGCCAATGCCACTGGAATCAGACTGATAACCATCCCAATCCAGGTCATAAAGATCCGGCCAACCACATATCAGATGTCCATTCTCGTGGCAAAAGGTACCAAGTGTCAATTCACTGCCCATATCAGAGATTTGGTAATTGTAGGATGAGACACCATCTGCAGTAAAATTAGCTTGAATAACACATTGGTGAGGCCAAAGACCTCCACCTGGAACTGCCGATCCGGCATAAAAACAGTTAATGGCATCGATCCAACCATCATTATTAGAATCGTATTTGCTAAAATCGAAGCCCTGATTATCCAGCCAGATAAGGGCCTCAATCACCAGTTCCGATGCCCGAATTCCATATGTTTCATAGGGATCATCATAATATGTCTTATTTCGCTGGGCTCTGTAGTAGATTTGTGGAACATAATTAGTATAATTAAGATTGGTGCCTGAAACATCATAAAAGTAGTCATGCACCGATCCATTGTTTCCATTTTTATCATAGCCGACTTTGTTACAGAAATCGTACACATCTGAAGGTGCGATACTGTATGGTTCGTCCGGAAAATCGACAATCAGGCAAATTCCCTTGACGTTGCCATTACAGGGGAACTGGACAGAAGCAGCCAGTGAAGCAGAAGGAATACCCGTTACACGTGCATCAAATCTGCTCCTTGACGTTCTGATTTGTGCTCGGGCGGCCTGCTTATTTATTCGAATGTGGCGTTTTATTTCCAGGTTATCAGGCAATGGCCTGCTTGCTGATATACCTGTAGATACAAGTTCGTTCTCGTCGGCCGAAAGCTCGGCGTAACATATTTCTTTGCTCTTCGGGTCTCGAACTAATGTATAACCATCCAGAGATTCAAATACCTGATAGAACTCGTCTCCCCAGATTCTGACTTTGATTAACGCCCCATCCGGCTGATGAACATCAAAGACTTCACCGAAAACCGGGGCGGCACGGCTCCTGGTTGTCAAAAATAGAACCGCTATAGTTAGAAAGAATATGTAACTTTTTTTCATTGTTTTTCCTCAGTACTGTCCCATTAACTTATGACTAAATTGTTGTAAACCTAATAAATATAATAGGTTGTGAGAAAACATGATTGGGATCGATTTCAACTTGCCCTTGACCTTTGGCCAATATACTTTCCTGGATTTACTGAAAGGATTGGCCAATGCATGCTGGACGGATAGTTTTCTCACAACTGTTAGACTTTCTTCCCAAAAAACAATTCTACCGATGTGTTCGACGATATTGCGGCAACCATCGGACAAAAACGTTTTCCTGTTTCGATCAATACCTCTGTATGGCGTTTGCCCAGATAACCTATCGCCAGAGCCTTCGAGACATCGAAACCTGTCTTCGAGCAATGCAGCCGAAACTTTACCATTGCGGCATACGCGGGAATGTTTCACGCAATACATTGGCAAATGCAAACGAACATCGAGACTGGAGAATCTACGCCGACTTCGCACAGGTTTTGATAGGCAAAGCTCGAACACTTTATGCCAACGAAGACTTCGGCATTCAACTGAACCGAGAGGTCTATGCTCTGGATTCAACCACCATCGATTTATGTCTTTCACTGTTTCCATGGGCAAAATTTCGCAAGCACAAAGCCGCAGTCAAGGTACACACGCTGATGGACTTAAAAGGCTCTATACCCACGTTTATCCGCA
>CAZFOQ010000008.1:0-49487 GCA_964520535.1 uncultured Pirellulales bacterium
CATCCTTGCCGGCCTGGCAGGCCAATACCGTCACCAGCGAATGCCAGTGATTCGGCGTGGCGGATGAGATTGCATCGATACTTTTATCTTCCAGAAGCTCACGAAGGTCTTTATAGACCTTGACATCAGGATTAGACTTTTTTATGCGTTCGGTTTGAGATAAATCCGCATCGCAGATGGCTACCAAACGAACGCCATCTATGCGATTCCACTCTTTGCAGTGCCCGCCGCCCTGACCTCTTGTCCCGATGACCGCTATACGGATATCGTTATTGGCGCCTCGAACCTTCGAAAACGGAGACGCCACAGCCAACGTCGCACCGGCAATCATTGAGCTCTTGAGGAAATCTCTACGATTCAACTTACTCATTGCACTTCTCCTAATATTATTGCTTAAAAGTATTCGGTCTAAAAACTGTTTTGCTTATTTTATTTTTGAGTATTGGCGATAATGTTCAGCTACTTTTCCCTGCTTGTTATCACCTTTATGAATATATAGTCGATACCTGAATGTTAAACTTTCACCTGCGGGGATGGTAATATTGCCGGTACCTTCGGGTTTTTTTTCAAAATCAGAAACGCCGAAGGGATTGGCTGCGAACAGCCCGTAATCACGAACATGCCACCATGTCGGATGTTTTGGATTCTGCGGGTGATCGAAAATCGCCACACCCACAATTTCACTATTGACCGGGCCGTAGTAATCACACCATGCCGACCGCTTGCCCCAGGCGTCATCATCCCGGTCGCCCTGTTTGTTGATAATGTGTCCCTGCCCTACATCGCCTTTTAATCGCATCGTCGGAGCCAGTCGGATGGCCATTGAACCTTCCTTCGTATCGCCCAGAACAATTTCACCCTGCGAGGCATGGAACGTTATCTCGAAATCTATCACTCTGTTGTCTGTGTGATTGTAAAATTTATGTGTCCGTGTATCCGTGCAGATTACAGTTCCATCGGAGGCAACGTATTTATTTTGCGATTGAATAATCCCCATATCCTTACCGGATTCAATCTTGAGAAATTTATCGTGAACGATATTACCGTCACTGTCGCCGCCGGTCCAGAAATCTATGCCGTTGATTGCCCCGTGTGTGTACCACAGTGATCGATGCCAGGGATGGTCTTTTTTCTCGTTCTTGACGTTTTTCATAGGCCAGTGACGAATGACGGCTGCTCCAGTCGGTCCGATGACGGGATAAAAATACGGGCGCTTGTAATTCCCCTTGAAAATATACTCCGTGAAGAGTTTGCCGTTGATTTCCACTCTGATTTTATCTTCACCTTCGGTTATGTTTACTCCGGTACCGGCTTTTGGTTTTGCCTTTGAAGATTTCGCTTTTTCGACCATCTGAGTCCACACCTGGCGTTGCTCGTTCATCGCTGCGATTCGGTCTTTTGGCTCGGTACGTGCTTCAAGCAGTATCCAGCCGGGATAATTCATCCCAACCAGAAGATTGATTAGTTCCTGGTAGGGATAATCGCCGATATTCAGCTCGCGGACATGAACCGTGTCACCAAAGCGTTCCTTGACCAGGTTGAAATTATAATCCAATCCCTGACCATCGAGGTCTTCGGAATTGCAGTTCCAGCAGACAGTGACGTTAGGATGGTCGGCAACTTCCATAATCGATTTTATAACCGGCAGGGGCGAGCATGATCCGTGGACCTCCAGCCGAACTTCCTGCCCTAAGTCGGCAGCAAATAATCCAAGTTCGTTGAGTGACTTGCCTATCTGCTCGATTGTTTTCTCACGCGGAACGTCTTTTAGAAGGTCATTTGGCTTTACCTTCACACCGGAGCCGCCCACGTCATGACTGAGTTTGATATACTGCTTTGCGCTGTTGATGTTGCGGCGAAGTTCCGCCGGATCTGGATAATGGAAAGCATAATTGGTGCCCAGACCAACAAGCGTAACGGGACTATCGTCAAATCGTTTTTTAACTTCATGGCGTTGCTGCGCATTAAGATTTGATTCGACGCCGTGAGCGTGCTTAGTTCGCAGCTCAACACCAAGAATCTTCGTTTTTTCGCAGTTTTTTATCAGTGTAGGGATGTCCCAGTCTTTGCCCCAAAGGTAGGTAACAAGCCCGAATTTCATTCCGTTTCCTGATTTGGTCGAACCTGCGGCCATTAGTTTACCGAGGGGACCGGCAGTAACCACTGCGGCACCGAAATACATTGATTGCATCAGAAAATCACGACGTGTGTTAAAGGGTGTACTCATTTTCATTTCCTTATGTATATTTATAAACTGAACTTTTACCGAAATCTTGTGAGTATGCTTAATACATACAATAGTTCAGTTTTCCGGCTTTTTTCCAACGGAAGTGGGACGAAAATATTCACTCGGCCCCAAAGATGCCAGACAATAGCATTTTCTACAATTGAGACTATTCTGTCAAACGATTTTTTAGGTTGAGATTAACAGGAACCTTTTCGAAACAAAGAATGAAGAATTCCATGGAATAAATTGCTTTATAGTATGATAGTAAATGCAGGAGAATAGCTGTTCCAAGTCAATTCTGTTATTTTCCCGATATATTTATCAGCTTTTCTGCTATTTTTAGGTCCGCTTGTGGGTTTGCAATCGCTTTGCATGCTTCTGCCATTTTTTGCCGTTTGTTTTCGTCTTTCATTAAATTTTCCAGTTCTTCCCACAGCCATTCTGAAAATTCTTTTTTATCCGGCAGATCATCGACAATGACTGCCGCTCCAGCCTCAACCAGTTTACCTGCGTTTAGATACTGATGTTTGTCTTTATGATACGGATATGGGATGCAGATACTCGGCACCGCTACGGCGGCAAATTCGGCCACACTGACAGCACCGCTTCTGCCTACAACCAAGTCCGCAGCAGTCAGAAGGTTTGGCATATCATCAAAATATCCTATGACCTTATAGTTAATTTTGGGATTGTATTTACCGCTGATTTCTTCAAAATTAACCTTGCCGGTCAGATGAACAATCTGCCAATCATCTGCGAAATTGTCCAGTTTCTCGAGCAGGGAACATATCGCCTGGTTGATATTTGCCGAACCGCTTGAAGCGCCTGTGATCAGCAGTGTTTTCTTTTTTGGATCGAGCCCGAGTTTTTGCACGGCTTTATCCGGCTCAGGATTGCGAAAGCTCGCTCGCAGGGGACAGCCAACAACCCGGACGGTTGCTTTTCTGTGAGCGAAATATTTCGCCGTATCCTCGAACTGCACAAAAATCTCCTGAGCCCAGCGGGCAATGATTTTATTCGCCCGGCCCGGCAAAATATCAATATTTAAAAGTGCCACAGGAATTTTATGCCTATGTGCCGCCCAACAGACAGGCGCCGAAACAAAACCGCCGAGTCCTGTTACTACGGAGTTTTTACATTTAGTAATTGCTTCGGCGGCAATTTTATAACTTTTGCGGAACGAACTAAAAAAGTCTATGAGTTGGCTCGGTCGGGAGGCAAAGGTTTTGGCAGGCAGGATGGTATATTCGAAGTTGGTTTGTGACAGAATATATGTATCAATGCCGCGAGAACTGCATAAAAAATGTATGTGTGACTTCGGTTCAAGCCTGACGAGTTGCTCGGCCACGGCGATGGCGGGATATAAATGTCCCCCTGTGCCGCCGCCGGCAAAGAAAAAATGTTTTTCATCAGATAGCTTAGAAATTGTAACGGAATCCCATATACATGTTGGTATTGTTCTGGAACTGGCTAAAGAAAGTCTGCGGGTAGTCACCGAAGAATATGTTGCCGCCGACTTCGACTGCCAGATAGTCGTTTACTTTGTAATTAACGTTCGGGCGCATATAAACGTCCTTGTCCGATGGGCTGTAGTATGTAAACAATGAGCATCGCAGATTCTGATTCATCAGCAGCTTCGTCAATCGGACAGTTGTCAGATGTCTGTACTCATCACGCGCAGGTCTCGAGGGAAGATTATCACGATATTGGTCGTAGTCCGTCATTTGCTCAATGTAATACTGCAGGGCCAGAGTAAAATCTCTGCCGATTTCCTGTGTATAGCCGATCAGGTAACGCATTTCAGAATTATTAATCAGAAAATTCCTGCCGCTGCAGTCTTCGGCCGATTCGTAGTAACCCACTTCCATATTGCCGATACCCTTGCCCACAGTTCCACGGACGCTGGCACCATAGACATTGAGGTCGGGGAAGGTTGCCTGAGTCATTGCGGCATTTTGTCCTCCGGGACTTTTCCAGTAACCCTGATAGCCGTAAAAGGCAAGCTCATAATTTTTAATATTTTTATACAGGCGTGCTGCAATTTCGGAATCTTTGAACCATCGATTAGGCTTGTCTGTGTGTGTTATTGCATTCTCGCCGGCCAGGGAAGCCAGAGTCGAATTCCAGTATGAAATGCGTGAGCCGTCGATAAAACGGTCCGGATCGAATTGAGGCGTGTATATGATATCCAGATTCGCCCAGTCGCCGAATAAACTGATCTTTGCCGCGTCGGAAGGAGCTTTGAGGTATTCGGTATCTCTGCCGATAAAGAAAGAATTCCAGTCCTTTGGAAACATGTCGTTGATAAAAACAAGGTCTCCGGTGCCCCAGGTCAAGGTCTGTCTGCCGACTTTCAGATCCATGAACTCGTTGGGCCGGACAAAGATGTTTGCTTCGCGCAGGTCGAAGTCCCCTTCTTCGGTCACCAGATCTCCGATGAAATCGCCTTTGACTTTAATGTCACCCCAGTCAAGATATGAAAATAAATCAAGCTGCAGGCGGTTTTCCATGATGGACATATCTTTTTGGTATTTATCGTTTTGAAGCCGATATCCAGCCCGCATTTCATAAAAGCCGTGAATCTCCGTGACCTCTGACAGATCGGCCAAAAACGAGCTTTCTGATTCTTCGCTTTCAATCGCGGCTTCTGCCGAGAAAGAAAAAGACAGAAAAATTAGAATTATCCAGAGGATTTTAGAAGTCATTTTGTAACATCCCAAAACTACAACTCAGCGGCCGATAGCAGAAAATAATTGCTGATTATAACCTGAAATGCAAACGATTGAAAATGTAAGATTTGCACAATCCATTATTAGGTACCACTATTATTTTTGCCTATCCCTTGGTTTTGCCCAGCTTAGCCCGCCCCCTTAATATCTCCGTCAACTACCGATCTGAACTCGTTAATGCTCTGACCACCAAATGTTAAACCTTCTTGTTCAAGCTTATCAAGGCAAATGTTGAAGATTTGATATAAATCTTGTCCATTGGAATCCAAAACACCCCTATAAATGTGATATCGTCCAGAACCTAAATAGTCTGCCGCAACAGTTGCGATAACACAATATCCATCATTTTTGGTGTTGTTTTATTAACCTCAAGAACCTTCTTAGCTCTACCTTTCAGAGAGACCAAAATACATTGTTCCACCGATTTTTTAATATTCTGCCGCAATTCTACGGGTTTCAACCCGTAGATGAAGTTATCCGACGAAGTCGGACGGGTGTAGCCCGAAGCGGCAATGCCACGGGTTTTAACCCGTGGTTGTTTACTTGTCGAATAACCATATTTCTTAAATTCGGACTCTACTTGGCGTAAAGCTGATAATACCTGTTTAAGTTCTTTTTCCAAAAAAAGTTTTTTCAAGATATTCATTAACACTCCTATGTTGCTTTTTTTTACAAAACCAACCTCATCTTATTCATAGCTTATCTTTCGTCTGATTAATTTATTTCTATAACACAGTATTCGAGTTCTTTCCTTTTCCCCGTTATGTACTTTCTGTCAAACCGGCGTCATCAAATGACTGATTCAACAAATCAGATAGATTAAGTCTGCTCTGTAGGAAGCATGTCATTTCGACCGTAGTGAGCCCCAATTTATCGGGGCGAATGAAGTGGAGAGATCTATTTTGAATCAGATTTCTCGACTACATCCCTTCGGGCTTACGCTCGAAATGACGGTATGATTAAATTTTCTAAAGAACATTTTAAGTTTTAAAACCCAGTGATTATTTCATTGCTGCTTACGTTCCATATACAGTCTAAGACGCTCAGCAAGCTTCTCTCCGTAATGCTTTTCGACGAATGCTATATTCACTTGGTGTTCACTGAGAGATGGATTCGTACGTTGAATAGACCTTCTTGAAAGATAAATGATAGTTTGAGAAAGAGAGCGAACTATTGATATTCTCCTGGAAACACCTGCCTGGCGAATCAAGTTGATCTGTACTTTTTCTGCTTTAGGGGCCGTATCAGGAGATTGACTTAACATTTTAGGTAATCCTTACAAACAGTAGTTTTATCTGATGGCCTCCCGGGGCGGTCTTTGTAGGTATCGTTCGGTAAACATATCATCATCCAGGTTGATGTTATACGTGACGTCACTGAATTCCATTTCCGTTTTACTGCCGGTTTGAAGGTTTGTGACCAAGGATTTAACCACCGTAGAAAAATCCTGAATTGTCTCAACTTTTACAGACTCGATCGTCCGGTAGAGCTTGTTGTTCTTATCGTAAAACTCCATCTTCATCGGGACAAAATTCTTACGATCGATCGATACGTTGTAGTAGCTGAACTCGACGGAATCGGGCTGTTTCGGAATATTTTTTACCACGAAAAACTTTTCCGTCGTTTCAATCAGCTCATGTGTGTCTTCGGTCAGGCTTCTGCCTGAGACATCCTCGTATAAAAAGTCGGAGCCGACAAAGCTGGTCCGCTTGTCCCCGGCGGCGATTCGCTTGGTTAGAGACAGGGCCGGCAGATATAACCAGCGGTCATCGTCTTTCTTCGGATCGACGTGCTTCAGCACCAGATAGGTCATCCTGCGCACATCGGCCGGCTTTTGAAAATAGACAAAATATTTCTGATCACCGTTATCTTCGACGTCCTTTCGAAGGATATTAAACTCGCGTTCTCGTTTTTGGCCTTGTTTGTTTGTGATGACCATTTTGACGTTTGCCTTGCCGTCCTCACCCTGATAGTAAGCGACAACATTTGCTTTTTCGACGATTGTCTGAACGGCAATTGTTTCCACATCGGCCATCTTTTCGTTTGGATCCGATTTTTCCGTAGCGAAAATCGGCATAGAGATACAAATTACACACACCACTGTGAATATCGCTCTCATTTTGCACCTCGCTTTCAGTTTGTTGCTCACGCTTGGCTTTTCAGACCAAGCTTCTTTAAGATTGTTATCATTGGGCACCAGTTGGTAAAGGCTGACTGTAACAGGTTCAAACCGACAAATCCGGTAAATAACAGCCAATACGGTGAATGATAACGTGCCAATAAAACAGTCACAAGAACAAAAGTGCCCGCAATACCTCGTAATAATCTTTCAATTGTCATAATACTTCCCCCGAAACATTAATTCTGTTGATTTTCCTTGTCCTGTGCCTGAGCCATTTTACACGCCCGCCTGCGCGATATCGCTCCGCAGGAAAGTGCCATTGCCGTCGTGATGATGATACTCAAAATAATTAATTTACTCAATCCAAGTTTGCCGAACTGATGAACATTCACCGCGACCAGAGCCACCGATGTGACCGAGATAATAATGCAAAACGCACAGTTACAGGTGACCGATTTTGGCTGGCGGATCGGTTTGAACAACCATTTTTCCGCAAGCTTGATAATGGCAGGCAGCGCCAGCAGGGTCACCGCCCCGGAGAGCGCCATGATGGCACATAAAAATATTCCAACGGTTTTATAAGGGATCAACGGGGCGGCCAACAGCGGCAGAAATCCAATCGCGATGACCAGGACATTCCTGGTGATTGCTCTGGCCGGTTCGCCGAACATCACTCCGACACTTTTTTGCCAGGAGCAGGTTTGGGCGTAGCTCGATCTTGCGCGTTCGAGAAAATGAATCGCAAAATCGACCGCCATCCCGAGCGTCAATGCGCTGAGCACTGCCACCGGCATATCATAATCTTTGCCGATCAGCCCGATGATGCCGTAAATGATAATGATCGTAATTAACAAAGGTACCATACAAACAATACCCCACAGCGGCGAACGGAATAATATTGACATCATGATAAAGACAATGATAAAACTGCCCATGAATGATTGGAGCATCCCCCAAACCATTTTATTCTGCCAGACAGTGTTGATATAGGTCAGTCCGGCCCAATCGTGATTCAGCGGCGTGGGAGAATTCACACAAAAATCGAGAACTTTGGCTACGAGCGGCTGAGCATAATTGGGATCATGATGTTTCAGATGCCACGATAAAGCAGTCTCTTCCGTCAAATTCATTGCCTTTGTTAAAATTTGATCGAAATCTTTCGATGGATTCCCTGAAAGCTTGATTGTTTTTATGAAGGATTCTCCGCTTTGGGATTTTGCCGTCACCTGAATGTGCTTTTCCAGCTTTTGATTCGCTTCGAATTCGGACGTGATGACAGTCGGTTTTGGAGCCATGAACCGATCGACCGCCCGGACGACTTTTTCCATGTCCTTATTATCACCGCTGGGTAGCTGCATCCAGATATTTGTGTACATATAGTCTGTGGTGACCATGTGCCATAAATCATCGGGATTATGGCTGCTCTGAAATTGGAATAGACACTCAGCTACAGCTTTGGGGTCATCGGGTATTTTATAATTTTCGGGAATGCCATCTTTCAGTTCCTGATGCACCTTTTTTACCACATCGGCAACGGAACTGCTTTTTCCGACCAGACCGATCTGATTGAGGTGTTCCTGCAGAGCGGAAATAACCTGCAAGACATCAGGTTGTTTGAAGACTTTCAGCCGTTCTTTTTCCAATTCGAAAAAGTCCGACAGTTCATACCAGAGATCGAAATTGTTTGCATCCGCCGTATCGAGTTTATCATTCGTATAGGAGCTGAGTTGTAGGAGGAATTCTTCTTTGGTTTTCGTATTAGATGCTTGTTCTAATAGTGTTTCTTCCAATTGAGGGATAATATTTGTGATATTTGGAAATTTCTCTCTCAGTTCCAGGGACCTATTCGAGAGGCGTTTTCTCAGGCCGCTAATAAATTCCGGCTGAATCGTATTGGGATCGGAAGGTTCGAGAACCAGATACGCCATATAAGTACCGCCGAAATGTTTGTTTAACTCAATATCCGCCTGGCGAATCGGATGGCTTGTGGAAAACCACTTGACCGGGTTATCGTTGATTTGAATCCGTGTAATGCCGTAGAGAGCTACCGCCGTGATGATCAGCATTACGACGAGGATTGGTTTTGCTGTTGAGTAGGTCAATCGTCCGCCTGCATGCAGCAGTTTCTCGAGCAGGCTTTGTCTTTTCGCTTTAACAGTTGACGAGCCGAAATTTTCCAGCGAGCTTTCTTTCATTATCATGATGTAGGCCGGCACAAAAGTAATCGTGCAAATCCACGCGATCATAATGCCAAGCGCCACAAAAATCCCAAACACCTGCACGGGGGGAATCGGCGTCAGAGCCAGTGAAGCGAAACCCGCCGCCGAAGTCAAAGAAGTATAAAGCATCGGCATAAACAGGTCATTCATGACTTCTAATGTCGTTTTTTTTCTGCCTTTTTCTTTTGTGTACAGGTCGAAGAATTCCGAAAGGATATGCACCGAGTCCACTACAGCGATGGGCATCAGGAAAATCGGGATCATCGAGCTCATGATATGCACATGGTATCCCAGGCCGATCAACAGTCCCATTGTTGAAATCACGGAGACCATCGCAACAATCATCGGTGAGATGACAAGAACCAGTTTACGGAAAAACAGCAGCATTAAAATAAATATCACGACCATTGCCAGCGGTGCCGATATGGCCATCTGGATAAACATTTCAACCCCGAAGGTGTCTTCCGCGACAGGCAGACCGGTAATATGGTATTGTTCGTCACCGGTGTATTTGGTAATTTCCTTGTTGAGTTCTTTGTACACCCGGTGGCTCAAGTCCTTGCTTGTCAGGGGCAGATACAGGCAGATTGCCTTGCCGTCTTCGGAAACAACAGTCCCTTTGAGCAGAGGATTGGACATGGCTTTTTCTTTGATCTGGAGTGCCTCGGCCTGGGTTGTCGGAGGTATGTCCATGAGCCATTCGAATCTGACTTCATCCGGGACGCCCTGGCCGATATGGTCGACCGTCGAAGGGGCGAGCAGGTCAACTTCGATCACGCCGATTTGTTGGTTGGGATCGTTTTCATCCTCCCATTGCAGCGTCTTCGCAAACTCAGTCAGCTCATAGATCCGTGTCAATGAGGAGACGTTATAAACACCGTTCGGATCTTGATTATTGACAATCCCCACAACTACGATGTCGCTCAAAGCGAAACGTTCCTTGGTTTGATTATGAAATATCCGCACCGGTTCTTCCGCCGAGAGCATGTTCTCAGGATCTGTATCAACCTGAATAAGGGATATCAGAGCACCGAGCCCTAAAGTAAAAGCAACCATTACAAGGGCGATTAACTTGTAATGTTTTAGTGAATATTCCGTAATTCTTTGCTTGAGGTCCATAATTAATATCCCCATGTCTTAGATGTAGAACTTCCATGCTTATGTCATGATAACACGAATCTAATCCACAGCCGAATTTTATCGAAAGGCTTTGTGTTTTGCAACCTTGTCTTTTACCTTATTGGATGTTGCTGTAGTAAAGTCTAATTATACGTAGACCAGCACTTAGGATTCATAATTGTGGCTTTTTGCTATTTGAAATCCCTGTTTGGAGTGACGAAAAATTAAGCATGCCACATCGAAACACTTGTCATAAACTTTATTACCTGAAAATTGGAGGATTAAATTTCATTGCGAACTTAGCCGCAGTTCGTATAACATACTGAGATTAGTTTTCAAATATTGTTATTAGCGGCAAAAAAGCCAGGCTTGGAAATTCTGGAGTCAAGAATGAAAAACAAGATTTTGCTTTTAGTATTATTAATAGCGTTTGTTATTAGTGGTTGTAAAAGCCGGATGAGAGAAGAGATCAAGACCTCTTACGATAGACAATTGCCACCGGGCAGGTACGCTTTGCGGGAGATAACGAATCCCCATGAGATTCCTGATTTTACAATAGCCTGTCTTGATCTGACTAACCTTCGCATTTCGATAACCCACAGCTTGAATTACCTCCGGAAACCTTCGAGCCGTAAATTTTTCCCGTGCGGGCAAATTACTCATAGCCGAACAGTGGAGAGCTTGAAGGCATTCGCCCAATTATTGGACTCCGGCTTAACGGGCGGACAATTGAACGACGCCATTCGTCAGAAGTTCGATGTTTATATCTCAGTGGGATGTGATGACAGAGGGACGGTGCTGTTCACAGGTTACTATACCCCCATTTTCGATGCCTCATTCGTGAGAAGTGAGCGTTTTCGCTATCCTTTATACAGAACGCCGGATGATTTGGTCAAAGGTCAAAATGGCGAGATACTCGGGCAACGCCGACCTGACGGACTGATTAGACCGTATCCCGCTCGGATTGTACTTGAAGATTCAGGGATGCTCCAGGGCAATGAGCTGATATGGCTGAGCGATCCGTTCGAGGCATATATCGCACATGTGCAGGGTTCAGCCAAGCTCAGACTACCCGATGGAAAGCTTATCACTGTTGGCTACGATGCCAGCAACGGGCATGAATATCGCAGTGTGGCCCAGGAACTTGTTCGGGACGGCAGAATATCCGGCGAACAGATAAGCCTGTCCGCGATGATTGACTACTTCAAGAGACATAAAGAGCAGGTTAATATGTATGTCCGTCGTAATCCACGATTTGTATTCTTCAGAAAAGAAGAAGGTCCGCCTCTCGGGAGCCTTAACGAGCCTGTTACGGCTCTGCGCAGTATAGCAACCGACAAGTCGATTTTTCCGCGGGGGGCTCTGGCTTTTATCTCCACAACTTTACCGAAGGCAACAGGTGAAAGCGTTGTTAAAAGGCTCTATAGCGGTTTTGCCCTGGACCAGGATACCGGCAGAGCGATACGTGCTCCTGGCCGTTGTGATGTATATATGGGGGAAGGCGAAATTGCGGGCAAAATGGCAGGACAAACTTATCAGGAAGGCAGATTATATTACCTGTTTCTCAAACCAGTATCCGAATCAATCAATCTACTTGAGTAAGGTCAACAAGCGTTTGACTATTGGTTGGTTAGCCGGTAGAATACCACGGTTTGCAAAAGGAATGGATTTGACAAATTATGGCAGATAAAGAAAGAGGTCGGACAGTTCAATTGGCAGGTTCTGTTAGCGCTAAGTCAAATGCTAAAGCCAACTTAACGGTTGTACGCAGTATGCCTGAATCGTTAGCGGCTGAGGCTGCGGTCTTAGGCTCAATGATATTCAATCCGGAATGTATCGGGGATGTAGTCGAACTGGTAGACAGTGATGCTTTCTACCGAGTTGAGCATCGCTATATATTTGATGCTTTAATTACACTCTATGAAAATAATAAGGGTGTTGGGATAGATGCGGTGCTTCTTTGCGATGAACTTGTGAAGCGCAATCAACTTGAAGAAGTGGGCGGTGTAGAGTATATAGGAAAGATTCTTGACTCTGTGCCTTCCTCGGCGAATGTTGCCTACTATGCGGGTGTTATCAAAGAAAAAAGGATGCTGCGTGAGCTTATTGCAGTTGCCGGTGAAATTCTCGAAAACGCCTACAGCCAGTCCGGCGAAGTCAACGAGGTACTTGACGAAGCAGAGCGAAGGATATTTGCCGTTACGGACAAGAATATAAGTGGTAACGCTGCCACATTAAAGGATCTGGTTGTTCGCTCATTCGAGCTGATAGAAAAACGTCAGGGCATTCATGTCACGGGATTACCGACTGGCTTTTATGAGCTTGATGAGTGTACCTGCGGTCTGCAGAACGGCGAGATGATAATCGTGGCCGGCCGGCCGAGCATGGGAAAAACTTCCCTGGCATTGAATATCGCAGAACATATCGGGCTGATGGAGAAAATTCCGGTTGCGATATTTTCATTGGAGATGGGCCAGCAGCAGTTAGCTGAAAGGTTCTTGTGTAGTATCAGTGAAATCGACAGCCAGAAGATCCGGAAAGGCTTACTGGGCGATGAGGATTTCAGGAAATTAGCGGATGCCTGTGATGAACTGGCAAAAGCACCAATTTATATCGATGATACTTCTACACTGACTCCACTTGAAGTTCGTGCCAAAGCCAGACGGCTTAAAAGTAGGTATGATATACGATGCATTCTTATAGATTATTTGCAGTTAATGCATCTTGGTTCGGGACGAGTCGAATCACGCCAGCAGGAAATCACAACCATATCAAGGTATATAAAAGCGCTGGCCAGAGAGTTGAACATACCTGTAATAGTATTGAGCCAGTTAAACCGTTCCCCCGAAGGCAGGGAGGGGCACAGGCCGAGGATGAGTGACTTACGTGAGAGCGGCAGTATCGAACAGGATGCCGATGTTGTTATGCTTCTGCACCGTGAAGCTTACTATCACAAAGATGAGCCTGATTGGGAAGAAAATAATCCGGAGAAAATCAATTCGGCTGAGTTGATAATAGCCAAACAGCGAAACGGGCCAACCGGAACTGTGAAACTGACATTCAGGGAAAAAATCACACGATTTGAAAACGCCTCTCGTGTGCAAGAGCCCGCTGGTGGTGGTGTACCATTTTGATATGTGATTGGTGTGGTCCGAGCCTTGTATTTTAATCCCTGATAAGCGAGAGATGAGTTATAAGATGCGATACGAGATTTTGATTGTTTTTGTATTAACTGGATTTTTAGCTCTGGGTGTCGGTTGCGCATCAACTAAGAATCGGGTAGAAGACAGGAGGATAGATGAAACGGCCATCAGCAGCGGCGTTAGAGAGATTATTAGATCGATTGATTTTGAGGGCAACGATACATACAAAGATAAAGTTCTTCGAAAGAAGCTGGATTTTAAAGTGGGAGACTACCTTGATCCGGTTTTGGCCGGTTCCGGCAGAATCATCATGGCTGATTTCTATCGTAAAAAAGGTTTCGCAGATATTCAGGTGAAGCTCGATACTGCAAAATTGTCTCAGGGCCAGGTCTTTTACATTATTAATGAGGGACAGAGGTTTCGAATCAAGTCAGTGAGGTTTGAAGGTAATAAGCAGATTAAAACCGGCGACCTGAAAAATGTTATAAAGATAAGAACAAGAAGCTGGTTCTTCTGGCCGGTGTACTATACCGAAGAAAAAGTAACCGCGGATCTCCAGAAGCTGAGAACCCTTTACTTTCAAAGAGGCTATCTGAATCATGATATAACAACTGCCGGTCGAAGCAACATAACTTTTACAATCGATGAGGGGCCGCAATATAAAGTTGGGGAAATTATTCTAACAGGTGCTTCACACTTTGATAATGACAGGCTGCTGGCGGGCCTGGAATTGGAGCCTGGGCAAATCTATTATCCACAAAAGGCCCGGGCACATTCCTTGCGAATTCTCAAGCTTTATCATGAGAATGGCTTTATCAATGCACATCTCGAACAGCGGCATATATTTGCCCAAGCCGGTATCAATGTGGTAGACGTGGAATTTAGTATAACTGAGGGCAGCCAGTTCAGGATCGGCAGGATTGATATAACCGGCAACGAACAGACACAGGATAAGGTTGTTCGGCGAATTCTGGACGAGTTTGATTTTACTCCAGGGAAGCTATATAACGCCCACATGGCTCCTTTGCAGGGTGGGGGTGACTTGGAAAGATATTTACAAAGGATGACCATGTCGGAAGAGGTTCTTGTGAGGCCTGTTGTACCTTCAGAAGGTGCAGATGACCGCAGGGATCTGTCAGTGAACGTCAAGGAAGGCCTGACCGGGATGTGGAATCCGGGTGTTTCTATCGGCAGCGACACTGGTGTCATAGGTTATTTGGATTGGCAGCAGCGCAATTTCGATGTTACGGATTGGCCGGAGAGCTTTGGGGAGTTTATCACGATGCAGGCTTTCAAAGGTGCGGGCCAGAGCTTAAGTATCGCAATGCGTCCGGGGACGGAAGTCAGCTACTACTCGGTTGCGTTCAGGGAACCGTACTTTCAGAATAAACCAACATCGTTTGATGTAGGAGGTTCGAAACGAGATTGGTGGAGGGAAAGTTACGACGAAAAAACAACAAAAGGATATGTGGGATTTGAGAAGCGCTACAAAAACCGCTGGCGCAGTAGTCTTGGTCTTCGAGTTGATAATGTAGATGTAGGCGATATTGATTACGATGCACCCCGGGAAATTTACGATGTAAAGGGTAATAATCTTCTTATCGGGGCAAGGTTTGGAATTGGAAAAGATGCAAGAGATTATCCGTATTTACCAAGCAGGGGCTATACTTATGATGTTAGTTACGAGCAGGTTACCGGCGATTACGATTTTGGAATTTTAGGAGGTAAAGGTGTATGGTATCATACACTCTATGAGGATTTGCGTGAGCGGAAGACCGTCCTGGCAACAAAGCTGCTTGCCGCAACCACATTATCAGACGCACCTCCTTTTGAAAAGTACTACGGTGGCGGAATAGGATATTACGGTATTAGGGGATTTGAGTATCGCGGAGTAAGTACCAGGGGTCTGCAGACAGGTCTTCCTATTGGTGTCACGCCGCAGCGAAAGGACCCGATAGGCAGTGACTGGATTTTTTTGGCCAACGCAGAGTTAGCCGTGCCTCTATTAGGCGAGAATGTTTCAGGATTGTTTTTCGTAGACAGTGGAACGATAGATACGGGGCCATATCGTATGGCGGTTGGTGCGGGAATACAGATAATGATACCGCAGGTTTTTGGACCGATACCGATGAGGTTTACGATTGCTTCGCCATTGAAGAAAGATGATGGTGACGAAACGCAGTCTTTCAGTTTCTTTATGGGAGGAGGATTATTCTAAATTGATTCGGGATTGTTGATAATTGATGATTTGAGATATCGACCAAAGCATAAACCTTGAAAGGAATTTTTATGAAGATCAAAACGATGGCATTGGGATTGTTGGTATGTTTGGTTGTTTTGCTTTTCGGCTATGAATACAGTTCGGCTCAACCGAGTGAACCGACTTCGAAGATCGGTACAGTCAGTATCGAACGAGTCTTGCGAGATTGTAAAGCAACGGCTAAATACAGGGAAGAAATGGCCGCTGATAATAAAAAAATGGCCGCGGAAGAAGAAAAACTGTCCCTGGAGATCAAGGCGCTTACAACTGGGCTTCAGTCGGGAGTTCTAAAAGTCGGCAGCAGTGACTATCTGGCACAGTATAGAGAAATGCTGCAAAAGCAGGCTGAACTGGAGGCTCTTAGGGAGTTCAATCCGCGGCAGAGTGCACTTAAACAACAACAATGGACGCAAGAGCTTTATCAGAAAGTTCTACTGACAACCAAAGACCTGGCTGCAGAAAAAGGTTTGATTTTGGTCCTTGAAAAAAGCGAACCTGAATTTCCTATCCAGAGTGAACTTGGGATGATTATCGGTACCTATAAGGTACTTTATAGCGGCGGGTGTTTGGATATCACAAACGATATAATAGCTAAGTTGGATGCAGAAGAATCGAAATCCGAGAATTAGATTCTCGGCAAAGGCGCAAGTGCACTCATAGCGAAGTCGATTTGCAATAGGTATTTGATTTAATAGTGATGGCTTAAGTTTTATCTTTAAGTGGCTGGAGCATTAAACCATTATCATTTGTTTTTAGTACATGTTGTGTAATGAAGTTGACGGTTGAACAATTAGCTAAACGTATTGGCGCCGAATTGGCTGGCGATACCGTTCATTTTAGTAGGCAGATAAGTGCTGTAGGGCCGATTGAAGCAGCCGGCAAAGATGAGATCACCTTTGTTGCGGATGATAAGCATAAAGCTGCTCTTGGCCGGTCTCGTGCTGGTGCGGTCATTGTTTCCAGGTGCTTCGAAGGTTTGGAAAAGCCTCAATTGGTTGTTAAGAATGTAAATGAAGCTTTAATTAAGACATTGAATATTTTTGCGCCAAGACTTAAAGCTCCGGAAGAAGGTGTTGATTCGACGGCTATACTTGGCCGGGATGTCAAAATAGCTGAAGGAGCATCTGTTGGCGCCCGTGCAGTCATTGATGATGGAGTTGAAATAGGCAAAAACAGCGTAATCGGCAGCGGATGTAAAATTGGACAGAATTCTAAGATCGGCAAAAACTGTCGTCTCGACAGCAACGTTGTTATATATCACAACTGCCTTTTAGGTAATAATATCATCATTCAGGCAAACAGTACAATCGGTTCAACTGGTTTTGGATATTCATATCTCGATGGTGCCCACAGGCTTATTCCGCATAATGGCGGCGTAATAATTGAAGATTTTGTGGAAATAGGAGCCAATTGTTGTGTTGACAGGGCCAAATTCGGTAATACCATAATTGGAGCTGGAACGAAGATAGATAATCTCGTTCAAATCGCTCATAATGTTGTTATTGGTAAATGCTGTTTAATAGCGGCACAATCTGGGATTTCCGGCAGTTGCAAGCTTGGTGACGGGGTTGTACTGGGTGGGCAGGTTGGGCTGACGGACAATATTGAAATAGGACATGGCGCAATGGTTGGTGGCCAGGCTGGCGTCGTGGGTAGTGTTCCTGCCGGGCAGAAAGTAACATGGACTCCCGCACTTGAGATAACGGATGCGATGCGAGTCATAAACTTGGTAAGGCGTTTGCCGAAGATGGCCGGGCAGTTAAAGGAACTAAGCAAGAGGTTGGAAGAACTTGAAGCTACAGAAGACCATAAAGCGTGAAGGCAAGATGCGTGGTCGCGGTTTATTTGGAGGCAAGGAAACGAAAATTGTTTTCCGTCCTGCTCCTGTAGATACCGGGATCACTTTTGTTCGGACCGATATTCCCGAGCCGGTACGGATTAGCGCTATTGCATCAAACCTTGCTGAGCGTAGCCGCCGTACGACAATAAAGAAAGGTTCTGTCAGTATAGAAACCATTGAGCACTGTCTGGCGGTAGTTAACGCTCTTGAGATTAATAATATAGTTGTAGAAGTTGACGGTCCGGAGCTACCTGCTCCGGACTGCAGCAGTGCCGAGTACCTTAAAGTTCTAAAGCGTGCCGGTGTTATTGAACAGAACGTCGGCAGGAAAGAGTTTGTTATTGACAAACCTCTTACTATTGCCGTTGGGGATGCCTGCATTTATGCTCTGCCATATTCCGATGACGGATTAAGTCTCACGTACGATTTGGATTATAGTGGGCATACCGGTATTGGCAGACAGATCTTCAGTTGTAAACTTACACCGGAGAGTTTTGAAAAACATCTGGCACCTGCCCGGACATTTTTGCTTGAATCTGAAGCCAGACAATTTCATGCACGAGGAATGGGAACGCATATTGGCCCTCGCGATCTTTTGGTTATCAACTCAGACGGACCGATTAAGAATAGTTTCAGATTTCCCAACGAGTGTGTAAGGCATAAAATTGTTGATTTAATTGGAGATCTTGCCTTGGTGGGCCGGCCTGTCAGGGGCAGAATTGTGGCTTATAAGAGCGGTCATGCCTTAAATCAGCAGCTTGCAAGAAAATTATATGAAGCGGCGCAGCAGCAGGAGCGCATACAGAAATTCGGGACTGATGCACTTTTGGATATTCGACAGATTGCCAAGATTCTGCCGCATAGATATCCGTTTCTGTTAGTGGATAAAGTGATTGAAATTGAAGGTGATACAAGAATAAGAGGCATTAAAAATGTAAGTTTCAATGAGCAATTCTTCCAGGGACATTTTCCCGGCACACCTATTATGCCCGGCGTTCTAATAGTAGAAGCAATGGCGCAGGTCTCAGGTTTGTTGTTCGCACAGAGATTAGAGCATACAGGTAAGCTGGCAATGCTGTTGAGTATGGACAATGTCAAGTTGCGCAAATCTGTTGTCCCCGGTGACCAGCTTATTCTTACTGCCGAGACAGTTAGATTAAGGAAAAGGACCGCGCAGTGTCGTTGTAAGGCGATGGTTGGAGATGCTGTAGTTGCCGAAGCGGACATAAGATTTATGCTTGTAGATGATGAGACGGTATAAATAAAACTGTGAGTTTAATATGAGCCAAATACATCCGAGTGCAGTAGTAAAACAAGAAGCCGATTTGGCTGATGATGTTATAGTTGGTCCTAATTGTGTTATTGAAAGCGGAGTCTCGATCGGGGCAGGTTCGATACTTGGGGCAAATGTCGTGATTGAAAAGAATGTGAGAATCGGGGAAAACAACCAATTTTTTGCTAATTGTGTGATTGGAAGCAGGCCCCAGTTGCTGCGTTTGAGTCCGGATACCGAAATCGGCGGCCTTTTGATAGGTGATGGAAACGTTTTTCATGAACAGGTGACAATCCATCCAAGTATTTTTCCGGGCGAAATGACAGAAATCGGAAATGAGAATTTTCTTATGGTCGGCGTACACATTGGACACGACTGTATACTTGAAGATAAGATTGTTATGAGCAACTATGTGCAGATAGGAGGGCATTGTAAGATTGAGACTGGAGCTTGGTTAAGTGGCCTGGCTGCGTCGCATCAGTTTGTTACTATTGGTAAGTGGTGCTATGTCGCCGGACTGGCTGGGATTAATCGTGATGTTCCGCCATTCCTTATTATAAGCGGACATTATCCCCAGAGGGTACGCGGTGTTAATGAGCGAGGTCTGAATCGAGCCGGTTTCAACGAGCAGCAGAAGGAGAAAATATGCCAGGCGTACAAGAAACTGTATCGCCAGGGGAGTGTTTTGCTGGAAAATGCAAAAGCTTTGGCTCAGGAAGATGGACTCGATGAAAATGTTCGAGCTATGATAGATGTCATAACCAAAAGCAGCGAGCATCGGTTTGGCAGATACCTTGAGAAGAATCGGAGACACTAAGCGCAATAGTCATCGATTGAAGATAACTCGGCTACGGAGTGAAATAGTGGATTGAGGAACCAAGATGCATAATACAAAAGTACGGACTGCTGTGATTGGGGCAGGCAAAATGGGGGCGATACACGCTAAGGTCTACGCCCAGTTGCCCCAAAGCGAGCTTGTTGCTGTGGTCGATATTGACGCCAATAAGGCAAAATCTCTGGCTGAACAATACAACTGTCTGGCCTGTGCTGATTATGCGGATATCCTGGGTAAGGTCGATGCCGTAACAATAGCTACTCCAACCATAACACATCTTCAGTTGGCAAAAGTTTTTATAAAAAAAAATATTGCAGTGCTGATTGAAAAACCCCTTGCTGCTAATGTCAGAGAAGGCAGGAAAATTGTCGGGCTTGCGAAAAAAAAAGGCAGTGTGGTTGCAGTGGGGCATTCCGAGCGTTGTAATCCGGTTGCGCAGGCCCTGAAAAGGCTCGACATCGAACCGAAGTTTATTGAGGCCAACCGCATTAGCCCATATCCGTTCCGCTCGACAGATGTCGGTGTTGTTCTGGATGTGATGATACACGATATAGATATTATTCTGTCTTTGGCCGCAAGCAAAGTTAAAAGAGTGGATGCCGTCGGCGTTAATGTCATCGAAGATAAGGAAGATATCTGTAATGCCAGGATTGTATTTGCAAACGGTTGCATTGCGAATGTGACGGCTTCGAGACTAGCTCTAAAAACTGAAAGGAAGGTAAGAGTATTCAGTCGGCAGGGGTATTTGAGTATGGATTATCTCAAAAAGAGCGGGATGATCATTAAGGCTGATCCCAATATAAATATAGTCAAGTGGATAAACGAGCAAAGAGCTTCAGGGGACTTTAATATGCTCTCGGTTAACTGGCCGGATTTATTGCATATCGAGCAGCTTCAAATAGATGATAAGGAGCCGGTACGTTTGCAGCAGGAGGCTTTTCTCCGGGCTGTTATGGACAGGCGGTTCGTGCCTGAGGTCAGTGCCGAAGAAGGTCTTGCCGCGCTGCAATGTGCAGAAAAAATACTGGATTCGGTCAAAAAGAACAGTTGGGATGAGAAAATAGTTGAAAAGAATTAGTGGATGGTTCGTGATTATTATTGAAGCTTGCATTTATAAGAATTTTAGCTTTGGAAGGTGTATATTATGATTAGCAGGTCGTGTTTATGTGGATTGATAATGTCTCTTGTATTGGTTTACGGTTGCGATGAAGAAAAGCAAAAGGTGCCGATAGAACAGGAACAAGCGCAGATGGAAAAAGAAATGGTACCTATAGAAATAGAAAAAAAATAGTACAGTTGGAAAGGAAAACAGTGGAAGTAGGACGAAACTTAGTGAAGTTGGAAACAACTATGGGAGATATTGTTATAGAGCTGAATGAGCAGGTTGCTCCGGTAACGGTGAAGAATTTCCTCGAATATGTGGGGCAAGGTTTTTATGATGGGATAATATTTCATAGAGTAATACCAGGCTTTATGATCCAGGGGGGCGGTTTCACTGCGGAAATGGGGAGAAAACAACCACATGCTCCAATTCAAAATGAATTTCATCTAAGTAATCTGCGAGGCACTATTGCTATGGCTAAATTAGGTGGTAATCCGAATTCAGCGACCTGCCAGTTCTTCATTAGCCTTGGAGATAACAGCAGAAACCTGGATACCCAAAATGGCGGATTCACTGTATTTGGCAAGGTCGTCGAAGGTATGGACGTTGTAGATGCAATCGCATTGGTGAAGACAACAACAAAAATGGGTATGGACGATGTTCCGGCTGAGCCTGTTGTCATAAAATCCGCAAGAGTTGTTTGGGATTTACCCGAAACTACGAATTAGATAATGTTAGGTTTTTAATTTAAGTTTACCGACAAATTGATGAGCGAGGCGTGTTGGTTCCGGCAGTCGATATTTAGTCGTACAGGCAAGGGTAATTGTTATCGCGTCCTTGAGAAGGCATTTATGACCAACCGAGACAAATACCGGCTTAACATTAGTTCGCGTTCTAACCACCGCGCCAATTATTTCGTGATTCGTTTGATGTTTCATGTTCTTTTTGTCTTTTAATAAACTATATTTTCCCTTTTCACGCGGAGGTTCTTCAAATAGACCTGTCAATTTGCTTTTGGCACATCCAATTGTTGGCTTATCGAAGAACAGACCCAGATGTGCCGCAAGACCTAATCGGCGGGGATGGGCGATACCCTGGCCGTCAATGATAAATACATCCGGCTGATTGCGTAGTTTATTTACTGCCGCAATGCATACGGGGCCTTCGCGAAAGGAAAGCAAACCGGGTATATAGGGGAAGGTTACTTTTCGTGTAGTACTGGCTGTTTCTATAATCTCGCATTCCGATAGTCGCCAAACAACAACAGCAGCGATTATTCTCTGACCATCCCTGCTGAAAGCACAATCCAGGCCGGCTATAGTCTTAGGCAGTTTTTTAAGCCTAATCTGCTGTACCTGGCGGGCCAGGCGTTTTTGTAGTTCCACCGCCTCCGAGTAAGATAGATTCCAGCTATGTAGCTTCCTTGTTTCCATACAGGGCTTAATCCAATTTGGACAGCTTCTCTTCGAGGCCGCTTACGGGTGTAAAGTACCATGTCCTGCCTATTTTCCGACTGGACAGAAGCCCACGATTTTCCAGATCAAGAAGATCGAGCCGACTAGTCTGATAGACCACATTGTGGCTCGTTTGATGAGATCTAATCGTGTACTGCTGATATGGATGACGCAAGGCATGACTAACCAACGCACGCTGCCGATGGTTGAGCCCAGCAACACCGCGGAGTTCCCGTTCGACAGCCTGTAATCGTTCGGTTCTGCGCTTGATGTATTCGTGAAGCTCCTTTATCGCTCGGTGAATGACATAGAGTTGATAGAGAATAAAGTATGTCAGGTCATTGTCATCGGTTTCTGTGTACAGAAAAGCCCTACCATACTGAGCTGGAGCTTTGAGTATAATCTGCGAAATCGAGATAAACTCGAATAACCAAAAACCATGTCGGAGCATCGACCAGTAAAACAAGGCTCTAGCTGTCCTACCATTGCCGTCAACAAATGGATGATCGTAGGCCAACCAGAAGTGCAAGATGATCGATCGGATCACGGGGTGCATAAAGCCGACAGGGCTCTTGCTGTTTGCAAAATCGCACATTGCTGCCATTCTGCTCTCAAGCTGTTGGGCAGGGGGTGGATCGTGAAAAACTTCATTGTACATATCAGCAACAACAATGCGCTCATCTGCTTTGCGAAAACGCGCTGTTGCTGTCTTGTCATTGAGCGTTTTATCAGTTATTATTTCGTGAATATGAAAGATCAACTTTTTGGTCAGAGGTTCATTCTTTAGTCTCCCGATGCGCCGCATGGTCTGAAAATTGTTGAGAATCATTTGCTCGCTTTTGTCACGAGGAGCCCGCCCAGTCTTGATCATCTCCTTTGCAATCTCACGTGTGGTGGCAGCTCCTTCAAGCTGACTTGAAGTAATCGCTTCCTGGATCAGTGAATTTACATAATACTGGTCTTTTGTATCCGGATTTGTAATCGGTTCCAGCATCTGGATGAATCCGCCAGCTCCTTGATCAATTTTATGAAGCCTTTCAGGGATTGGATCTACAATCAAGTACTTGAATAAGGTTTCATTTTTATCAAATAAGGGAATAGACTTGAGTAGAAACTGGCGTTCTCTTTTCATGGCGTACCACCACTCTTCATGGGAATAACCTTCTGGAGGCTTGTAATAGCGCAGTTTGTCCCAATGGAGATATTTCCCAGCTGTTGGGAGTCCTCTGATCAATTCATAAATTCGAAAAAAACGTTCTGGGTCTGCCTTGATCTTCTCCCATGTCAAATCCGCGTTGGGAGGTTTCCTTGGCATCTTCATTGAGTTATCTCCTTTGATACAAGTAGCTTAGGCAAATACTGATTATGTACTAATTTATTAAAATTTAGTATATAGGTTTTTCTGTTTCTGTCAAATACTAATTTATGATATTTTAGTATTAAATTAGTATAACACCGACTGAACTTGCCTGTTCCAATAATATCGACAAGCCTGTATGGAAGCGTTCAATTCTAATTAACTTTAAAAAACACGTTTTACCTTCTTGTGGCCGTTTGTTACAATTACCTGTTTGGTTTTATTGTGGTTTTTTTATAGTTTATCCTACCATATAAAGGCAGCATGGCAAAAACAACAGAAAAAGCAATTCGGATTACAGGTGCCGCTGAGCACAATCTGAAAAATATCAATCTGAGCATCCCACGCGATAAAATAGTCGTCATTACCGGCATAAGCGGCTCGGGAAAAAGCTCGCTGGCATTTGATACTATTTACGCCGAGGGCCGGAGAAAATATGTCGAATCGCTAAGTACCTATGCCCGGCAGTTTCTCGAACAGATGCAGAAACCGGCGGTTTCTGAGATTACCGGTCTGCCGCCGACGATTGCAATCGAGCAGCGAAGTGCCAGCAGCAATCCTCGCTCAACTGTGGCGACCACGACTGAGATTTACGACTATTTCAGACTTCTCTTTGCCCGTGTGGGGCAGCCGCATTGTTGGGTATGCGGCAAGGAAATTACAAGCCAGCATCCCTCACAGATAGTAGAGTCGATTCTCTCCTGGCCACAGGATACGAAAATCCAGATTTGTGCCCCGCTTGTTCGCGGCAAAAAAGGTGAGCACAAGGACGTTATTGCCGGCATACAGCGTGAAGGTTTTGTTCGTGTCCGTGTTGATGACGTCATTTATGATGTTCGCAGCGTACCGGCATTGAACAAGCACAAAAAACATGACATTGCAGCCGTTGTTGATAGATTGATAATCAAGGATTTGATTCGTGTTCGATTGGCTGATTCTGTAGAAACAGCTCTAAAATTAGCTGACGGCATACTTTTAATATTAAGCCGGAAACCAGATGCAGATAAGAAAAAAGGTGGCAACGGCCAATGGGAGAAAGTTATTTATAGTGAAAAGTTTGCCTGTCCTGAACATCCACAGGCCAGTCTTGCGGAGCTCTCGCCCCGGCTGTTTAGCTTCAACAGCCCATATGGCGCCTGCCAGGGCTGCGATGGTTTGGGGACTATTCTGGAATTTGATCCCGACCTGATTGTGCCGGATAAAAACGTCTCACTTGAAAACGGCGCTATTGATGCCTGGCGCAAGGGCGGTAAGAGAATGAATATATTCTATAACAGATTGGTCAAACGATTCTGCCGGAATATGGGTATCAGTAAATCGATACCGTTTGAGCGAATACCGAAAGAGTATAAAAGAATTTTGATGTATGGCACGACACCTGCCGACGGGCAGAAATACGGTTTGTGGTTTGAAGGAGTTATCCCGAACCTTACCAAGCGATGGAAAAATACGACGAGTGAGTACGTCAAGACCAGATTGCACAGCTATCTATCTGAACAGCCTTGTCGCAGTTGCCAGGGTGCTCGACTTAGACCGGAGGCTATTGCCGTACACATTGGTGGCAAGAGCATACATCATTTGACGGCGCTTAGTATTGAGAAGGCACAGAAGTTCTTCAATAGTTTAAGATTAGATAAGGAAAAGTCTGTAATTGCTGCTGCTGTATTGAAGGAAATAAAGGCACGGCTTAAATTTATGATGGATGTTGGGCTTGGGTATTTAACGCTGGATCGGACCAGCAGTACTCTTGCCGGTGGTGAGGCCCAGAGAATCCGCTTGGCCACACAAGTAGGCAGTGGCCTGGTCGGCGTCTGTTACGTGCTTGATGAGCCGACGATAGGTCTGCATAAGCGTGATAACGATCGATTATCGGGAATTTTACAACGACTTACCCGATTAGGCAATACGGTCATAGTAGTTGAGCACGATGAAGATATTATAAGAAATGCGGACCACATTATCGATATTGGACCGGCCGCCGGTGCGCAGGGTGGTGAAGTTGTTGCCCAGGGCAAGCTGGACGATATAATCGCCTGTGACAGGTCGCTGACTGGTGAATATTTGAGTGGAAAAAAGCAGATAGCTCTGCCGATAGAACGAAGAAAAATTAAACTTTCAAAATGCATCGAGATAAAGGCGGCAGCACAGAATAACCTCAAAAACATCGATGTTAAATTTCCCCTTGGTGTTTTTACTTGTGTGACGGGCGTTTCCGGTTCCGGCAAGAGCACGTTAGTCAGTGAGATTTTATTAAAGGCTTTGAAACGCAGGCTTTATCAGTCTCGTGAGAAACCCGGGAAGCATAAAACTATCTTAGGTACTTCACAGATTGATAAGATTATAGAGATAGACCAATCGCCGATTGGAAAGACGCCGCGTAGTAATCCGGCAACTTATACGGGGGCCTTCGATCTAATCAGAAAGTTGTTTAGCATGACAAGGGAGGCTAAGATTCGAGGCTATAAACCCGGGCGATTTAGCTTCAATGTCAAAGGAGGGCGATGTGAGTACTGTAAGGGACAGGGGACAAAAAAGATTGAAATGCACTTTTTGCCGGATGTTTATGTAACTTGCCAGAGCTGTAAGGGCAAAAGGTACAATCCGGAGACTCTGACGGTTACCTATAAGGGCAAGAATATTGCTGATGTGCTCGATATGCGGATTGAAGAGGCGCTTGGTTTTTTTGCGAATTTTCCTGTAATCGTACGAATATTGCGGACATTAGCCGATGTCGGATTAGAGTATATGCAACTGGGCCAGGCCTCAACAACTCTTTCCGGCGGTGAAGCACAACGGGTGAAACTATCGTCTGAGCTCGGTAAAGCGGCTACTGGGCACACTTTATATCTGCTCGATGAGCCGACCACAGGGCTGCACTTTGCTGATATTCATAATCTCCTAAATGTGCTGCAGCGGCTGACTGATTGCGGTAATACTGTGGTCGTAATCGAGCATAACCTTGACGTTATTAAGATGGCAGACTATATAATAGACCTCGGGCCCGAAGGTGGTGAGGCCGGCGGTAAGGTCGTTGCCGAAGGTTCACCCGAGCAGATTGTCAAAAATAAAAAGAGCTATACTGCTAAGTTCCTTAAAGAAAAACTCATAAGTAATTAACCGTAACCAGAGGCTTGTAAATCGAAGGATAATAAAAAATGTGGGAATTTCAGTTAGGAGATATTGAATACTTGAAAAGACTGAGCGAGCAGCTCGGAGTTTCTATTGAGGCAAAAGAAGATGTTTCAATCCTGGCTGAGCCTGTTAAGGCAGGGGGGATTGTTATACCAAATTCGTTGGCAGTTCATCCAATGGAGGGCTGCGATGGTGATTCTCAGGGCAGACCTGGAAAACTGACGGTTCGCAGATATGAAAGATTTGCTTCAGGTGGTGCCGGTTTACTTTGGGCCGAAGCAACGGCAGTTGTCCCGGAAGGCAGAGCTAATCCGAGGCAGTTGTGGCTCAACGGTAAGAGTAAAGGGAGTTTTGCACAGATGGTTCAACGAATGCGTCAAGTTGCTGCCCGGAGCATGGGCCCGGACCACAAACCTGTGATTGTGATGCAACTGACTCACTCAGGCCGGTACAGCAAGCCGGAAGGCGTCGCCCATCCGATCATACCGCGTCGTGACCCCTACCGGGATCCACTCATTCCACAACAAAAACCTGATCCAAATAGAAAAAGCAGGATACCGGATGATTGGCCCCTTGTCACAGATGATTATCTCGATGAGTTACAGGATGCCTACGTCGAAGCGGCCAGGGTTGCCTTTGAAGTCGGCTTCGATGCGGTGGACGTAAAATCATGCCATGGTTACCTGATCAACGAGTTGTTGTCATGTTTCGAAAGGGATGGTAAATACGGCGGTTCGTTCGAGAACCGAACGAGGTTCCTGCTGGAGGTTGTGGACAAGATTCACAAAGAGCTTGGTGAAGATAAAGCCGTCGTTGCCAGGCTCGGTCTCTATGATGCAATACCATACCCTTATGGTTGGAGTGTTGATAAAGATGATTACACAAAGCCGGATTTGACAGAGCCGAAGAAACTTATAGGCCTTTTACAGAAGCGTGGCGTTAAACTGATTAATATCACAATAGCGAATCCGTATTATAATCCGCATGTGGGCAGACCCTTTAATGAAACGATAGTCGGGGGATATGACGAGCCGGAGCATCCACTGGTGGGCGTGGCGAGATTAGTCAATCTGACCGGCGAAATACAAAAACAGTTCCCCGATATCGCATTTGTGGGTACTGGTTACAGTTGGCTGCGGACGCTGATGGCCAATGTGGGAGCGGCAAACAAGTCAAAAGGTCTTGTGAGTCTTGTGGGTGGCGGTCGGATGTCGTTTGCATATCCGGATTTCGCCAAAGATATTATCACCAGCGGCAAAATGTTCCCGGAGAAAGTCTGTGTTGGCTGCAGCGCGTGCACGCAGATTATGCGCGATGCCGGCATGACAGGCTGTGTTGTTCGGGACAATAAAGTATATGGGCCGATATTCGAGCACGGCAGAATGAGTGACAGAGACAATCTTGTACGACTTGCTTCGGTCTGTCGCAAGTGCCAGGAGCCGACATGCCAGTTGGCGTGTCCTGCCGGTGTGAAAATACCAAGATTTATCAGTTTATTCCTGGATGGCGAAGAACAAGCGGCTTACGAAGTTATCAGAGAATCAAATATATTTCCTGAAGTCTGTGCCTGGCTCTGTCCTGTGGAACATCAATGTGAGGGTAATTGCCTGCAGAGCTTTATCGGTGACGGCCCGCTGCCCATTGCAGATATACAAAGGTATCTCTCGGAAAAGGCCAACAAGAACGGCTGGTCAAGGCTGCGAATACCTGAAAAAGCGACAGGAAAGAACATTGCTATTATTGGTGCCGGCCCCGCAGGACTTGCCTGTGCAGCTAAGTTGCTTGAATTGGGGCATACCGTGACAATTTTTGATAAGAGCACCGCATTAGGTGGGATGATCGAGTCTGTTATCCCGCCGGACAGGCAAAGCAACGCACTCAATAACGAAATCACAGCTATTTTCGCCGATGTTCCGAAAGGTCGCATGGTTTTACGTCTGGGCACCGAATTCAACGACAAATTCAATCTGGATAATGTAATGAGAGATGGATTTGATGCTGTCTTTATCGGTTTGGGCCTGCCGAAAGCGATTGGTATTAGTGATAAGAATGAAGATATTGATGGTTTGTGGAATGCGATGGATTTTCTTTCAGCAGCCAGAGACCCGGGCAAGCTGGACCTGAAAGGCAAGTCCGTTGCGGCAATTGGTGGTGGCAATACTGCCATGGATGTAGCGGTGACAGCCAAACGTCTGGGTGCCAAAGATGTATATCTTATATATCGTCGTTCATTTAAGGAAATGCCGGCCTGGGGAGCTGAGCGTGATATGGCGATCAATGTTGGTGTTCATTTTCTAATATTAACACAGCCGCTTAAATTTAACCGTTCAAACGGGAAACTGACGTCAATCAACGTTTGCCCGACCCGACTGGGCGAGCCGGATGCTTCGGGCCGACGAAAGCCACAAAACATTGAGTCGAGTGCTTATGATCTTGATATGGATATTGTGGTCGAGGCAATCGGCCAGAAATCGCCGGAGGAGCTTGGTAAAATTCTTCCGGGTGTGAAGCTGATAAAGGGGCTTATTAAAACAAAGAAGGGGACATTACAAACGAATGTACCGGGAGTTTTTGCCGGAGGTGACCTCGTAAAAGGAGCCGCGACTGTGGTCGCAGCCGTTGCAGATGGTATGAAGGCAGCAGGAGAAATTGAAAATTATTTAAAATAACGTACTTTTTGGTTCTAATATAGAGAGGATTTTGAAAATGAAAGAACGACCAGTAGCAATTGTAACAGGAGCAAGTCGTGGTATTGGAAAAGGCATTGCAAAAGAGCTGGCTTCGCTGGATTATGACCTTGTGGTTAACTATTTTGATTTTACTGCTGAAGGCAAGCCGGATTCTTCCAGAGCTGAGCAAACGCAAAAAGAAATTCGGGAACTCGGTGCAAAATGTGAAATTCTGCGAGGTGATGTCAGCAGCGCCGAGGATCGTGACAGTCTTGTTGCATTAGCTAAGAGCAAATTCGGCAGATGTGATATGCTGGTCAATAACGCCGGTGTTGCCCCTTTGAAACGATTGGACCTTCTTGAGGCTACCGAGGAAAGTTTCGATAGAGTATTGCGAATAAATCTCAAGGGCCCCTACTTTTTGACTCAGCAGGTAGCAAACTGGATGATTGAACAGCAGAAAGAGCATCCTGAGCGTGCGTTCAGGATTGTAAATACAAGCTCGATGTCGGCATATACCAGCTCACCGGGGCGGGGTGAATATTGTGTGAGCAAAGCAGGTCTCAGTATGATGACAATGCTGTATGCGGACAGATTGGCTGAGTATGGTATTGGAGTATTTGAGATCAGACCCGGTATCATAGCTACCGATATGACCAGCGTGGTGAAGGATAAATACGATAAGCTGATTGGAGAGGGCTTAACTCCGATTAAACGGTGGGGTCAGCCGGAAGATATCGGAAAAGCAGTTGGTGCCATTGCCGAAGGCAGGCTCGATTTCTCGACCGGTCAGGTTATAAATGTAGATGGCGGTTTTCATTTCAGAAGACTGTAGGGAGTAATAAATATGGATATAAAAGATACAATAACAACACTGTTAAGAGACGGCTTTATTCTCGTTTTCAATCAGAATAAACTCGACATTGTCAGGACTGCCGAGGCTCTTATCGAGGCGGGCGTTAATAATATGGAAGTCACCTGCCGGATCAATCAGCCTTTGGAAAAACTTGAACGTCTGCGCAAAGAGCTACCTGATTTTGCAGCAGGAACGGCGAGCTTAATCGACTGGCCCGACATGCTCGATGTTTACAATAGGGCCAATCCGCAGGATCCACTGCCTTCGGTCGACCAGGTAGTGGACGCAGGTGCGTGCTATCTTGTCTCCGCTGTCAATTTCAGTGACGCAAGCTTTGAAAAATATGCCGGTAAGATTCCCATCATACCGGGTTGCGGTACTGCCACCGAAGTCGTAAGCCAGTTTTCGAAAGGGGCGAACCTTTGTAAGGTATTCCCGGCGAAACAGCTCGGCGGCCCGGCATTTGTTAAGGCAATCGATCCGGCTATCCATAAAACAATTAGCCTGGTGCCCACAGGAGGAACGAATGCCGGAAACATCCCCGAGTACATCGATGTCGGCGTTCTGGTTTTAGGTGGATCGTTCAGTATGGTTGAAAAGGCCACAATGAAAAAAAACATCGATGAGCAGGATTACGATCTTTTGGCAAAGGAACTGACAACTGTCAAGCATTTGATAGATACGCTGCGTAGAGAAAAATATCCTGACATTGATTTTGCCAAAGCTTCGCTCAAACAAATAAGTCAGGCTACCGGCAGAAATTTCAATCTGGATTAGCAAATCATCTTTTGAATGACGGGAGAACAAGAATTATGGAAACAAAAAAAATAGGTAATCAGACCGTTACTTATCATCGTTACAACGCAGTCATTATAGGCGCGGGAGCAGCAGGGATGAACTGTGCCGTGCACCTGTGTGATTTTATGGAACAAAAGGGTGTTAAGAATCCGAAGGAAAGAATTGCAGTTGTCACTGCAGGAGTGGGGCTGGGCGCATCGCGAATGAGCGGCTCTGATAAACAAACATATTATAAAATAGGTACCAGCCCGGATGTTGCCGATAGTGCCGAAGAATTTGCAAAGTCTCTTACGGCAGCCGGGTGCTGCCACGGTGATTCAGCCCTTATCGAAGCAATCGGCTCACTTCGTGAATTCTACCATTTAGTTCAGGCCGGTGTCCCGTTTCCAACGGATTCTAAAGGAACTTTCATCGGCTATAAAACGGACCATGATCCGTACGAAAGAGCCACTTCAGCCGGTCCAAAGACAAGCAGGTTTATGAGTGAGTGCCTGCAGAAACAACTCGAACGGTACGGCGTTGAGATTCACGACGCCCAGGAAGTTGCCGAGTTACTTACAGTCGGTTCCGGCGAATCTAAGCGTATCATAGGCGTTGTCACTGTGGATAAGAAAAGCCTTGATAAATCTAATCATGCCATTAACGTTTTTCTTGGTGAGAATATTGTTTTTGCTGCCGGTGGCCCCGGAGAGTTATTCAAAACGACTGTTTACCCAAAAGGCCAGCTTGGAATTCATGGGCTTGCGTTAAAGGCGGGCCTGATTGGTGCAAACCTGACAGAGTCACAGTTCGGACTGGCGAGTATTAAATTTCGCTGGAATGTCTCCGGCACATATATGCAGGCGGTGCCTCGTATTTTCAGTACTGATGCCAACGGTAAAGATGAGAAAGAATTTTTAACAGACTTTTTCCCGTCAATGAGTAAGATGGCAACGAATATTTTTCTTAAGGGTTATCAATGGCCTTTTGATCCGCAGCGCATCGAGAAGATGCAATCGTCACTGATTGATATTTTGGTATTCAATGAAACACAAAAGGGCCGCCGGGTCTTTATGGATTTTCTGAAAAATCCGGTCGGCAATGATTCTATGGATAAATTTGACATTGATGCACTCGAACCGGAAGCGAAAGAGTACCTGCAAAAAGCCGGTGCCCTTCAAAAAACTCCTATCGAACGACTGGCACATATGAATACTCCTGCCATCGAGATATATAAGGAAAACGGCATTGATTTATATTCGGAACCGCTTGAAATTGCGGTCTGTGCCCAGCATAACAACGGCGGTTTTGCGGTGGATAAATGGTGGCAGTCTAATATACCACATACTTTTATAATCGGTGAGATGGCCGGCACCCACGGCGTAAAACGCCCCGGCGGCTCCGCCCTTAACGCCGGTCAGACCGGTGGTCTCAGAGCGGCAGACTATATTGTAAATGTCTATGGCTGTGACCTGCCGGATTACTCGGACAAACAGTCTGAGATTGACAGGCAGCTCAGTGATATTGTTACCGGCTTTGATATGTACACAAATTCGTCCGGTTTGAATCCTGAAAACGTTTTAGAAGAAATCCGAAGCCGTATGACTGCCTCAGGGGGACACATTAGAGAGTTGAACGATGCACAAAAGGCCTTAAAAGAAGCTGTCGAGCTTTACAAAACCATACAACAAAAAGGATTCAATTCAAAAGACACCAAGGCGCTGATTACGGCAATACAAGCAGGGCATCTGGCGCTGGCCAGTGTTGGGTATCTGAAGGCTGTTGTGGAATTACTCAAGCAGGGCAGCGGGTCACGTGGATCGCACCTGGTCCTGGCACAGGATGGCATTCAAATACATCCTGATGTGATTGATAAGGCCACCAACAAACCTTTGAAATTTAAACCTGAGAATGAATCGTTAAGAAGTTCTATCCTGCAGGTTGAATACGATCAAAGCTCGCCGGATTTATTCCGAAGCAATACCGTCAAATTGCGGCCGGCACCAACTGACAGGAAGGCATTTGAGCCTGCCTGGCAGGAATACAGGGAAGGAAGAATCTACGTGACATAAATTGCAGTCTTTGTGGTCTTTGATAATTTGGGAAACAAGAGAAACACTACCGGGGATGAACGGAGTCATAAGTCTCTTTGTATGTTTTGCCTGCGCGGAGAATGAAATGAGAGAAGTTGGATACATTGGTAAACTGCATAGATGTGTAAGGATTGTTTGCCTAATGTTAATCTTGTTGTTCCTATGCGGTTTCGCCGTTCTTTCTTGGGTTCTCTTTCCATATGAAGAACTCGTGAAAGCGGCAGTTCTCATTCCGGTCTGGGTACCGCTCATCTCATTTAGTTTTTTTTTCTTCTGGCGTAATTTGAGTAGTTTGCATATAAGTAAGAAGCCTTATGAATGCCTGCCGCTGTGTGAAGATCAGAGAGTACCGGAAATGCGCCGATGGAAGGTTTCATTCAATCTCATGAATCCGACGCCTTGGGAAACAACCATCAACTCATGCAATATTGTGGACAAGGGTGTATTTAAAGATGGATTTGTTCTTGGCGATGTGAGTTTTGATAAATACATAAGTAAGTGGGGGAGCGGAAAGCTCTTTGTACAGTTTGATTACGGTTTGAAAGAAGATCCTTGTAGCGCAAAGGTAGGGCTGATTTTCAAGCTTGAGTATATGATTGGAGGCGGGATAATTCGAAAAGATGAATACTGGAGGTTTTTTACTTTATTAACTTAAGTTACTAATGGAGGTCTAAATATGTGGAGACCGATAGAGGGAAAAAGCAATAATTAGCTCGGTGAAAATGACATATGGAGAGAACTGGAGTTAGAGAAATTTTTTAGGAACATATCTGATGATGACGAATTGCTGGATAAATTATATGTAAATTTTACGGGCCTTGAGGGTCCAGTAAAAGAGTATGAGCCTGTGATTCACAAGGCTTATCCCAAGGTTCTTAATAGAGAAGGAATACACACAGCTATTGGAGATATGGAGATAAAACTGGAAGATTTATCCAAGGAAGAAGATTGGGACTGCGCATATTTAAACGAGTTTGTGAATGAAGCTTCTAAGCAATTGGTTGATGTTCGAGGGAGGGAGATTAAAGTGCGCAGTACTCGGGCTTCTAAGAGGCTGCTTGTGCTTCTTGCTGGGATAGGTGAGGGGAAAACCACTCTATTGGATTACTTCTTTAGGATCTGGTCCAATAAGTCAGGTGCGCTTGGAAATGTGGAGAGAATTAACATTGACTTTGAGGGCAAAACATATCTGGAGCCTGAGGAAGTCCATCCTAATTATCTCGCTGACCTTGTTATTGAAGAGATACACAAGGAACATATAGGATTGTTTAAAGATCAGGCCAAGGTTTATGAAGTATTAAAAGAGCCACTCGAAGCGCAGGAGGGTTTGTTGGACATAATCGAAGAAAACCAGGGCCTCGATGCCAGGAAGCACGAAGAGATGGAGCTTATTAAAAGATTTTGCAGCAACTCAAAAATACGGGCCGCCAGTCTTGTTAATTACCTCGTCAATTCGGAGAAAAAGAAGGTAGTGATTACGCACGATAACGTTGACAGGGTCCGCAATTCGGAAAGCCAGTATAAGCTGCTAACTTTAATTCACGAGGCTCTTCATCAGTGGGATTGTTGTGCGATTGTTTGTCTGAGAGAATATACTTATGGCAATCTTTGGCCTATGGGTGATTGGGGATTTCAAAGGCCAATGATTTATCACAAGCGTCCTCCGAGATTTGCCTCTGTTTTGAAAAAGAGATTCACCAAATTTCCTTTTGAAAAGTATGCTAAAAAGGCATCTTTCTACGTTGGCGGTAAGAAATATGAAATAGTAAACGTCAAGAGGTTCGTTAGTAACATCGCCAAATATTTATGGGCCGAAGACATGGAAAGTTCCCTATTTTTCCTCAACAACGGAGATATTCGGCAGATGCTTGATATGGTCAGGACATTCTTATCATATCATTATCTGGATTTGCAGGCCCTTTTCACAGCGACTTTTCTAAAATCAAGAGATGAGATAAAACAAATACAATCCCTTAATATCAATTTTGACAATTTTATTTGCTCAATTACTTCAGGAAACTATCAATACTATTGCTTAAGCGAACTTTTTGCAGGGCCGAGAGAGGTCACTTTTACTCTAAATATCATAGGCGGCCCCCAGAACATGCCCCTGTTGCCATATAGAATTCTTACGTATCTTAGGAGATTTAATCTAGTAAATATCAAGCCGCTTATTAAGAAAGCTATCTGTATTGGTGTCACAGAGGAGCAGGTTCGAGATATCCTTGGGCTGTTTCTAAGTCACTACCTTATCGAATCTATGCAGGGTGGAAGAATCGAGAACGTTCAAGAAGTAATTATAACCAGGAAGGGAGTGTATTATTTCGATGTTCTCAGCACCCTTGCCACGTATATTGAAAATGTTATGAACGACACCTGGTGGGACGAGAGAATTGATCCGTACGCACAGGACTCCACTTTGCTTCAAGAGTGTGGTTTTCTTTATGAGTGCCTCGACTATATTTTACGTTTAGAACTGACGGAAGCTCAGCGTATCAACCGAGACTGTTGGGCGTCTTATAAGGAATTTCTTTCTAAAGAGCCATATAGCGCACGACTTGCTGAAAACTTTTTTTCGTACTTATGGAGTAGACGCAGCAGAGGAACTAGAGTTCGTAAGGAGTTTTTTGACAAGTTCAGAACAAAGATCACAGAAATTGATTCAGCAATAGAGGGAGAAGATCTTCCTTGTGATAGATCGTCTCGGGTGTAAGTCTTATTTTCGTAGACAGATACTATATCTTTTAATGAATTCAATTCTCGGTTGACGTGCTCTAATAGGTGGATTAGTATGCTCTGTTAGTTAAGCTGATGTTTTTTTATGGGAATCAGCTGAATCTAAAACGATGGAGGAAGAATGGAGTCACAACATCTATGACAGTTATAGATATGAAGCCCATATCACAATACAAGTACAATATCGTTTCGCTGGGAGAAATTATGATCCGGTTGGATCCAGGTGAAGAAAGGATTCACACGACCCGGCATTTTCGAGCCTGGGAAGGCGGCGGAGAGTACAACGTCGCCCGAGGCCTTAAGCGATGTTTCGGCAAACGGGCTGCGATTATCACCGCCTAAGTGGATAATCCCATCGGAAGGTTGCTCGAGGATTTGATGTATTAGGTTGGTGTGAATATGGAGTATGTCAAACGGGTCCCGTACGATGGGACCAACAGGAAAGTAAGGATTGGCTTGAATTTCACCGAGCGTGGTTTTGGCGTACGGGCCGACCTGGCAGGATTATAGGGAAGGAAGAATCTATTCTTGATAGTAAATGCCGAATGTTCTTTGCCCGGCGATATATCGATTAGAATCTCGAAAATAATGATAGTAAAAGCACTTGAATGGATCGGTGGCGTTGACGGCTTCCTTGAGCTCGTAGATCAGCGGCAGTTACCTGCTGATTTAATCAAATTGCAGTGTCGGGATATTGAGACTCTTTTCGAAGCAATAAACACTCTTGCTGTTCGAGGAGCTCCGGCTATAGGTGTCTCGGCTGCGTATGGTTTGGTCCTGGCTATGCAAAAGACAACTGCCACCGGGAGTTTGGAACAGGGATTGAATATCCTGGGCCGTACTTCGGAGTACTTGGGGGCTTCGCGTCCGACGGCGGTAAACTTGTTCTGGGCGTTGGAGAGGGTTCGCAAGAGTGCCGAGCAATTTATTGCCGCTCGGCCCAGTTCTACATTGCAGGACTTGCGTAACGCTGTTTTCGCCGAGGCGAACGCTATTCATCAGGAAGATGTAGAAATGTGTCGGCGCATCGGAGAAAACGGCCAGAGATTAATCAGGGAAGGTACAGGAATTTTGACACATTGCAACGCCGGAGCGCTTGCGACTGCTGGACAGGGGACGGCTTTATCGGTGTTATTCGAGGCACATAAAAACCGAAAGAAATTCAGAGTTTATGCCGATGAGACCAGACCATTGTTACAGGGTGCTCGGTTGACGGCGTGGGAATTGAAACAAGCCGGGATTGACGTGACTGTTATATGTGATAATATGGCCGGATGGTTGATGAAACAGGGTAAAATCAATGTAGTGATAACAGGGGCGGACCGTATCGCCGCTAACGGTGACACGGCGAACAAGATTGGAACATACAGTTTGAGCATACTTGCCAGAGAGCACGGAGTGCCATTTTATATTGCAGCGCCGTCGAGCACTTTCGATTTGAGCTTAAAAAGCGGAGCCGAGATTCCAATCGAGCAAAGGGCTGCAGAGGAAGTAACTTCATTTGCGAAGAAACAAATTGCTCCACAGGATGTTAATGTCTACAACCCTGCTTTTGACGTCACAGAGGCGCGGGATATCGCCGCTATCATCACCGATAAAGGTGTCATTGAAAAACCCAATACCAACAGTATTTTTAAGCTTTTGGGTGATGACATAAAGAAACAATGACAGATGAATCCCAAAAACGAACGGAACCCTGCGAAAGCGGCAAGCCGAGATCGCCGGAGAAGTTAGTGCCATCCTGGCGGAAACGCAATGCGTATTACTACAATTGGCTGGACAGAATTTATAAATTTGCAGTTCGTCCAAACAGCAGGGTGCTGCACATCGGCTGCGAAGGTGGCGATCTTCTTGCTGCCGTTAAGCCGGCCTATGGCGTCGGGATCGATGAGGATCCGGAACTGATTGAACTGGCGAAAAAACGCTTCGGCCACCTCAATTTTTACGCAATGGATCCGCACGATTTGCAACTTGACGAGAAGTTTGATTATATTCTGATTAGTAATTCGCTCGGTCGTTGGCACGACATTCAGCAGGTACTCGAACGTATTCGTCCACTAACAAGTGACAATACGCGGATTGTAATCACCTATTATAATTATCTCTGGGAGGGCATTTTAACTTTGGGATCGCTTCTGGGGATACGCCGGCCTTATTCCTACCAGAACTGGCTTGCGCCGGACGATATTGCAAACCTGCTCAAAATAAGTAACTTTGATGTAATTCGAACTACCTCTTATTTAACGATGCCGAAGCGTGTCCCGCCTCTGACAACTTTATGCAATTATTTTCTGTCTTTATTGCCGGGATTCCGTTTTTTCAATTTGGTATATCTTGTGGTAGCTCGCCCGGTTTCTGCCGCCTTGTCTGATGAGGATTTGTCTGTCTCGGTTGTGGTGCCTTGCAGAAATGAGCGTGGCAATATCGAAGAGGCGGTGACGCGAATTCCCCACATGGGCCGGGAAACGGAGATAATCTTCGTTGACGGTAACAGTACCGATGGTACGGTCGAGGAAATTGAACACCAGATAGAAAAACATCCACATCGCAAAATTCGTTTGATCCTGCAGGGCGATGGTGTGGGCAAAGGAGATGCGGTAAGAAAAGGTTTCGCCGCTGCCGAAGGAGATGTGCTGGTTGTTCAGGATGCAGACCTGACTGCTCCTCCTGAAGATTTGCCGAAATTCTATAGAGCACTGCGCGACGGCAAGGGCGAGTTCATTAACGGTTCCCGCCTCGTCTATCCGATGGAAAAGGAGGCTATGCGTTTTCTTAACCTCCTTGGAAACAAATTCTTCGGAGTGTTGTTTAGCTGGCTTTTGGGTCAAAGATTCAAGGATACGCTTTGCGGCACAAAAATGATTCGCAGACAGGACTATGAGCTGATAGTAGCCAACCGCTCGTACTTCGGCGATTTCGATCCCTTTGGTGATTTTGATCTTATATTCGGAGCGGTCAAGCAAAATCTTAAAGTTGTCGAGGTGCCTGTGACCTATCGGGCAAGAGCTTACGGCACGACCAATATCAGTCGATTCAAACATGGCTGGTTGCTGCTTAAAATGAGCTGGATCGCGTTTAAGAAAATCAAGTGGCTGGGAAAAGTCCGTTAGAATGATGAATACGCCGGGAGATACTGCTTCGGTCAGGCTCAAATTATTGCCTCGTCGCGAGTATGTCGGTATAGATCGCGATGACCCGTTACGGTTCTATTTCTGGCCTGTTTTAGGAAGAATGTATCGGCGGCGGATTGAACTGTGCCTTGCCCAGTGTACGGGCGGGCAGCGTGTTTTAGAGGTGGGTTTTGGCTCCGGTGTCTCATTTCTCAATCTTAATGATATTTATGAAGAAATTCATGGAATCGACCTTAATGTGTCTGTTGAGCAGGTTTCGGATTTATTCAATAAAAAAAATATCCGGCTCCGATTACAGAGCGGCAGTGTTTTGTCCATGCCGTATGAGGACGATTTTTTTGACACTGTTTTGCTAATTAGCATTCTCGAGCATCTAAAGCCCTCTGAACAGGTCTTGGCTTTTAAGGAAATTCGCCGGGTTCTAAGACAGGATGGACAGGTCATTTATGGTGTACCGATTGAGCGGACCTTTATGGTGCTGATGTACCGGTTGTTGGGCTTTAATATTCGTGAGCATCATTTCTCCACAGAAAAGGATGTGCTCAGTGCCGTACGGGCTGTTTTAGATGAGGTGCGAGTTATTCGAATGCAAAGTGTCCCTTCAATATTCGGGCCGGTTTACGAGGTTGGACATTTTATCAAGGGCGGACCTAAAGAATAGCTTCGATGAGCATAATAGGTTAAATTGCAGACTTTAAATGGCCAATTTTTATATTGCTCTATCTGAAATGAGCGAATTATGAAGTTGATAGACTGGCTAAAACTTCCTGAGGTGCGTGACATCAAGAATCTTGATGCCCCTGCTGTAACGCTTTTACATGCTAAGATTATACAGAAAAAGCCGTTCCTCAAGAGACTCTATACCGATTTCTACAAGCAGTTTGCGGAACTTGTGCCTAATCCTCACGGCAAGGTTCTTGTTGAGCTTGGCAGCGGCGGCGGATTTATTAAGGAGATAATAAGCAATGTCATTACATCCGAAGTCCTTGAGCTGCCGAATGTCGATAAGGTTTTCTCCGCCATTGAAATGCCTTTTGAAAAAGCAAGCATTGATGCTTTTTTTATGATCGATGTCCTCCATCATATAAACGAGCCGAGGATTTTCTTTACCGAAGCGCTACGCTGTCTCATAAAAGGCGGTAAAATAGTCATGATTGAACCGGCAAATACGCTATGGTCGAGGTTTATTTATAAGCACTTTCATCACGAGCCTTTTAATGTCCGGGCAAAGTGGGAACTGGAGAAAACCGGACGGCTTTCTCATTCTAACGGTGCGATGCCCTGGATAATCTTAACACGTGACCGAGAGATATTTGAAAATGAATTCCCGTCTTTGAAAATCGTTGAGGTGCATAATCATACACCATTTCGGTATCTGTTCAGTGGTGGCTTGACGTTGCGCCAACTGCTTCCTTCTTGTGCTTACGCGCCTGTCAAGGCTATAGAATACATGCTCTCGCCGCTGAATAATTTGTTGGGCATGTTTCAGACAATAGTATTACAAAAGGTTGGCTGAAAAAAATGAGCAGACGTAAGATTCAAAAGCGAAGGAGAAAACCTGATAGAAAAGTGCCGCAGGCCGTTTCTGTTGACTCATTAAGTCCGACGGAGCTCGAGCAAGTGCACAAACGGGAGAGATTTTTTGATATCTTTCTTATAGCGGCATTACTTGCTTTTGGTATTTATCAATCGGTCATATATTTCGGTCATAAAATTGTTCCAATATCGGATTTTCCGGATATTATCAGAATTGGACATGAGCTTTTATCTTTTAAGGTTCCAAGCCGATTCATGCAGGCTCCGGTAGTGGGGCTTTTGCAGGCTTCTTTATCTTATCTGGTGGGGGGCCAGCACCCCGACCTTACCGCAGGCTGGCTGCTCAATGCTATACTTCATCCTCTAAACCTTGTTTTATTATTTCTTGTCGGCAGAGAAATTGTCGGCAGGGCGGCCATCTGGTTTGCGATAGTCGCCATTCTAAATTATTGGGTGATATACATGCTCACCGAGCCGATCATGGAAACGTCACTGATGTTTTTCTTACTGTTGACATTCTATTTGATTTTCAAACACTCAAATTGGTGTTATGCCGCCGCATCGATTGCCACAATGGTTCGTTACGAAGGGGCGGCACTGATTTTTGCCGCTTTTGTGATGGATATGATATACCGCAGGAGCAAGCAGGAACGGATTCGGGCTTTTGTATATTCAGCTTTGGCGACGGTTCCCTTTGCAATTTGGATGCTGGGTACTTTTCTAAACTGGGATCCGGAAAAGGGCCATTATATATCTGTTTTCACGAAAGACTATGCAACGGCATTTACCGAATCTGTAGAGGATAGGACTGGCATTGTCATGCACCTGCGGTTGCTGTGGACGGTTGGATTTCGTCCATTGTTTATGGCAAGTGACGTCGAATCGGCAAGGATAATCTTCGGTTTGAGCAAAATCATTGCCGGGATCGGTTTTACCTTCGGCACGTTTTACGGGCTATGGAAACGCCAATGGAAAATACTGGCGTTGTTGATATTTTTTCTGCCGTATTTTTTACTGCATGCTCGTTATCCTTACCCTCTCCAGAGATTTCATACAACCATTTTCTGGATAGCGTTATTGATATGTCTGTTTGGTTTAAAGAGCATCTGGGAGCTTATTAATGTAAATCAACGGGTGCCTCGAGTTATTGTGATTATTTTACAGGCAATATTGGCAATTATCTCATTAATCTGGCTTGTTTCGCTCGTTCCGGAGATGACAAAGACATCGGGAATCAGTCCGAAATCAGCTTATCTACCCTGGATTGCAATGTTGCTGGCGGGTCTTATTTTTGCCGGACGGATTTATATTTACAAACTAAAGCGGTGGATGCGTGAACTATGTATAATGGCATTTTTCTGCCTGATTATCGTATCGAATCAATTTACACTTGTTAGTCTTGTGGGTGACGGGCAGAGGGAAAAGGAATTCAAGCAGTTGGCAGACTGGTACATTGCCAACGCACAGCCCGGCGAAAAAATGGGGCTTTATATGCATCAGGTAGTAGGGATATATGCTCAAAAGCACGCTGAGGATATCGTTGGTTTGCCCCAGGCGGACAATCCTGAAGAATTTACCAAAGCCTGTTATCAACAGGGGCTCACCTACGTTGTTTGGGCCACGCGGGAAGGATTAAGAAATGACAGTGTTCGTTATCGCCGGCTTGGATTGGACAAAAACATAGCTCACTTGCGCAATCCCAAAACTGTTTTGCCGTATCAGTTTGTTGCACAGGTGGGGTGGGAACGTGGATATGTTAATATTTTCCGCCTTCTCAGGCAGGAAGCTGTCACTAAACCTGTGCCCTTTAGGAATTGAATAAGTTACGTTTAATCGACGGCGACGACTTGTTTGACCTCGGGGATCCTTTCCCTCAGGATTCTCTCAATTCCCATTTTCATCGTCATAGTGGCGCCGGGGCAGCCCTGGCAGGCTCCCTGCAGACGGACATTGACGGTGTTGTCTTCATCTATACCGACCAGTTCAACATCGCCGCCATGGCTTTGCAGACTGGCCCGAATGGCCTCGATCGTCTCTTTGACCTTTTCTTCAATAGTTTTTTCAGTGTTAGCTTCACTACAGCCGCATTGCTCACACATAAGAATCTCCTATCAATAGTCTGGAATTCGTATTTTATCAACTATGAGATTATATCAGGGCTATATCTTTTGGCCAGTAAATATTCTGTACGCTTTGAAAATGCATTTCTTTGTATTCAAACGACCATTTGGCGAATTGCACCTATTGAAGTGCGGAAAAGGGGGACAATTTTATATCGACCATGCAATGTTTGTTATGCTCTTATCCCTTTATTGAAGTATCTGGTTTTATCAATTTTTTGTTAGCTCAGTCAATTATTCTTCGATCAGTTCCCACCATTGTCTGGGATAGTCCTGGCCTTTGCTACTCTGCGAAGTAGGTCGCTACGTAGCACGAGCGAGAATCTAACGGATACACACTGTTAATGATCCAGCTATCTGTGGTTTTATCTCATCAAGACAGACGACGTTCCAGCCACTGCTCTCCTCTATTTGGACAGCGTTGAGAAATTGATGATAGCCTTGATCGGATGGCTGGAATGTATAAGGAGATAAAAGTTCAGCCTCAGACTTCCAACTCCAGCGCTCACACCGAACCGTCCCAGCATATCCAGTAACAGTGTTATGATAACGATCCAGTATCCTTAGAGACAACGTAAACGGTTGACCAACATTGCCAACCGGTGACTCGTGGGGGCTTGGTGCTGCTAAGTCAGTCGTCATTTCGATTGAAAATGCCTCTCCTGGTTGAACATCAATCACCGAGCTTTGACCTGTCACATCAGCTAACTCCAAACAAATTTGTGTGAGAGTAGCTTTTTTTAGCGACACGTTCAACGTACCAATGCCATCTGATAACATTAGCTCTGTTGGTTCAATTTGGAGAGATCCGCTGGAAAGTGTATCAACAGCCGAAAGGGAAATCTTGCCATCAATGGGAATAAGCATATCATCGGCAGATTTTGCGGTTACTGTTATCGGGTAGGTTTCTCCTGCAATCCAGGGAATAGAGTCATCTAACTGGCTATTAAAGTGATCCAGCTTGTTACTTTGGGTAACCAGCACAACTTTCCGTAAGAAAGGAGCTAATGTAGGCTCGAGTGATGTCAGAACAGCTTTATACTGTATACAGAGATCACCATCGTGTCCTGCCCATAGGTCTTGGCCACTGTTTTCATAATATGTATTCACTGTACCATCGGGACCAACAAAGGATTTCTGTTCGAGTTGATTATCCGTCAATGCAGAACGTAACTGGAATCGCAGGCTCGTCTGGCCGGGAGTAGCACCCTCGAAAAACAAGCAACCGCCATGAATCGGCTCTTGTAATTCATATTTCTGAGAGAGATATTCTGTACCATTAGGATCTGTCGAGCTGGCAGCGGTGTAAAGTCCCTGTCCTTCATCTACGGCCATGGAAACAACACAGTCAGTCCCAGTATCTAAAGTTAACCACCTTACATGTGGTAATTCTCCTTGACTATTGGGTGTCTTATAAATACGTATTCGTTCCTGCCTAATATATTGTCCGTTGAATTGAGGAGGAAGTGCCTCACCAGAGATAGTAAAAAATGTTTCCTCTGTACCATCTGGACCAATAAAGAGAGCATTGCTGCCTGATTCAGCAGAAAATTGAAATGATAGCTGCGCTCCTTCTGGAACATCGGCATCCCAATGCAAAGTTGCATTTGATAGCTCGCTATTACGACTCTTTGAGATTTGAATATAATTTTCAATGTATTGCCTCAATGTGTTCGTAACACCGATATAAAGGCGGTTATGGGCAATCCTGTAAGAAACTATATCTACACCAGGCATAAATGGAACTGCTCCAACAGACTCCCATGTTTGCAAGTCTTGCGAACGATATAAGACATAACCTGGATCCATGTCATCAAATTGTAGATCTTCTATAAAATGATACCATCCATCATATATATATATACCCCAGGATTCTTTGCCTTTACTTAGAACTTCTTTGCCACGTAGAAACTCTACCTCCATTTGTGTTTGTCCATCCAGAGCATAAACTCTATCCTCCGAGGTACCGTTTGTATACCGAAAAGTTCCCTCCACAAACATAAGGTCCTGTCGGCTAATTAAGTTGGCCGGACGAAACTTGCCCATAGAATTGGGGAAGTCCACTTGCTCCCAATTTTTGTCATCAAAGCGATAAAGTCTAAAATATCCAGATGACTTATTATTACTCCCAATAGGATTTAAAAAACTAGTAGTATAGAGATAAGGTATTTCCTTAATAATCCCTCCAACTTTCACTCGGTGTGTAACTGTATCATAGTCAAAATCAGCACATACAAATTGTGGTTCATTTTGGTCTATTTTTTCGCGATACCAAGTGGCTCCGTTGTTGAAAGAAGCCGTTACATGGGGATAATTAATCCCAGCCCCATCACCAAGGTTGTTGAGCGTGTATAAGTGATCCTTAAATCCAATAACTTCTCGTACATGTACTCCATTATAGATCGTTCTTCTCTTTTGCCATCCTAAGCCATCGTTTATATAGAAACTACCAAACGTGCTGCTTTCCTTGGTGTCCAAGCCACTGACACAAATTTTTCGGCCATCGGTTGAAGTGTGCCAGTATCCAACCGCTTCTTCTGGAACATGGAGCATCTCTGAAACCAAGGTATCGCTTAAAGGATCATAGCTGACAATATCAACCGGGCCCTGATTATGCATTTGATCTCCATAACCTATATAGACACGCCCATCATAAGAACCTATATCCCAAATATGATTAGCAAATGCATCTTTATCAGGTTCAGGCTCCAGAACAAAGACCATGTCGGTCATATCAGAGCTAAGAGTCAGGGCTTTCCAGTCGTCATCAAAAGCAAAGCCAGAATTTGCCCAAGGAGGTAGACTAATCCAAGGCCCATCGATAATTACAGGGCCGGGATTGTTAATAATTGTTGGTTCTATATTAGGCTCATTCACATCATCTGTACCAGGGTCAGGTAAATCATTCACATCCGATGGCGACATACTTGCTTGTGCTGTGCCACCATAAGCGCCCATATTTATGCGTTCGCCGTTTGGCCAAGGTTCTAATGTCCAATCCGAATTAGGATCACCTTTATCAATACATGGACTGTTTACATTATCCTGCACCCAGCTTTGGCTATTTGAGTCCCATCGGCCGGTTTTAGATTTCAGGTGATAGTCACCATTCACCGGGTCTGCGAATAGAGGGTCATTATGAATGTTGCCTTCGCCCGGCCAGCCACCTCGAATCAAGCTATAAGTTATTTGTGCTGTGCTGTTTTCTATGGATAAGTCATCCGGCCACTCACTCCAAACAATGCAGTTGATCAGTGTCATTTGGCTAGTTCGGATAAAAATCTCAGCACCATTTTTATCAGCTGAATTTCTTGTGAACGTGCAGTTAATCAGCGTCGGTGCGCTCTTTACTTGTATGCCCAACCCACCGCCGCCGGCGCCAGCTGAATTACCGGTCAATATGCAGTTTATAAGGGTTGGTCTACTGTCATTATTGATCATCATCCCGCCGCCTTGTGCATAGGCCCAGTTGCCATTGAAGATACAGTTGATCAGCATTGGATTACTGTTAACCCTGTTAAACATCCCACCGCCTTTGTCGAAAGCTGAGTTGGCCGTGAACCTGCAGTTGATCAGTGTTGGATTACTATTTATGACGTTCATTATCCCACCGCCACTTTTGTAAGCCGAGTTGGCCGTGAAAGTGCAATTGATCAGCGTTGGATTACTATCACTGCTGTTCATCCCACCGCCGTGAGCACCGGCCGAGTTACACGAGAACGTGCAATCAATCAGTGTCGGACTGCCGAACCTAGTGTGCAAGCCCCCACCTTGATCATTAGGGGACTGGCCATCGGCGTTACCGCAAGTGATGGTAAAACCATCCAACACAGCTGTTTCATCTGTTTCGTTTCCCTTAACTACATGGTAACTATTTTCGCTTCGTGTAGGTTCAGTTAATAAGTCACAGGGATCGGCCACTTCAATATCATTTTCAGCAAGGTCTCCACTTAGGATAGCTTCATACATCTCTAAATCCCGCGCATTTGGGTCCGAATCGCCAAAGCCAGCATAACCACCCATAATAGTCACGCCATCTTTCATTTGGAAAGTTGCTTCCCTTTCGCCTGATGCTATAACCTGAGGTCCTCCGCGCCATCCAGTAACAAATGTTTGATCCGGTTTATATATGCCCTGTGCCACCCAGATCTCGTCGCCGGACTGGGCATCAGTTAAAGCATTCTGCAAACACTTGTAGGCATCGATCCAACTCGACCCATTATTGGTCCCAGCGGCATCGTCGTCGACGTAGATGACCTTGCCATTGGCTAATGGACAGAACAACACCACAATAAGTATCATAGGGATTGTCCGCAAAACTCTTGAATTTCTCGCCGTAGTCATGTTATGACCTCCTCTGCCCAATATTGGGCCTGATAGAACAAACGCCTGGTATTCCTGCTTCCCGAATGAACGCAACGAATTGACCTGACAAGATGTTCTCGCAATCGCTGCTGATATGTAATATACCAGAAAGCGCTCATGAATGTCAAACGCAAAAGTGTATTGAATTCTCTATGAGCACCAGCCGCGAATCTCTTATCCTTAAATCTCTCAAATTGAATGATAAATGCACCTAATCATTCCGGATACGTATTAAAAAGTGAAAAAATATCATTTGCAGCGGTATAAATTGTCGAAATAAATGATTGACATGTAGCAGCCGGTATTTGTATAATACAATTATATTTGTATGAAAACATGCAAATATGGCCCTGAGACATCCCGGAGTGGGATGGTTACGGAATTATGGCAGGGTTTAGAATCTCGGCATGATTCGGTCGTTACTGGTTGTAGAAACGATTGACTCGCCGCGGGAACCCATGAGTGTCATGATTGGCCGGAATAACATGAGGGTTGCCATTTTACTTCTGTGGTATTATGGAGCCCTGTTAACGTTTATCAGGAAAGGATAACAAAAATGACATCCAAGTCCCGCAGTTCGGCTGGTTCAGCCGGTCAATCCACCATTAAAACAGGCGCACAAATAATCGTCGATACGCTTATTGAGCAGGGCGTTGACACTATGTTCGGTTATACCGGCGGGGTGGTGCTGCCTTTGTTCGATAGGTTATATGATGCCCCGATTCATTTTATAGTTCCGCGTCATGAGCAGGGCGGCTGCCATATGGCCGATGCGTATGCCCGCGCCAGCGGAAAAGTCGGCGTTGTTGTCACTACCAGCGGCCCAGGTGCGTGCAACCTGGTCACCGGTCTTGCCACGGCGATGATGGATTCCGTGCCGATGGTTGCCTTGACGGGACAGGTTCGCACGGAGTTGATAGGAAACGACGCATTCCAGGAAGCCGACACTACCGGTATCACACGTCCGGTCACAAAATATAATAGTATCGTCAAAGACGTGAAAGATTTGGCGCGCACCATCCGGGAGGCGTTTCATATTGCTTCGACCGGGCGCCCTGGTCCGGTGCTTGTCGATTTACCGGTTGATGTGGTGGTTTCCAAGTTCAACTCTCGTGTCTCATCCGAGATGAAGCTGCCGGGCTATCGTATCTTGGCCAAAGGACACGCCAAGCAGGTTTCCTCGGCGGCCAAGGCGATCAATAAATCCAAACAGCCGGTGCTATACGTTGGTGGTGGTGTCATCAGCGCAAACGCAACTCAGGAATTAAGGGAACTGGCGGACAAGGCGCATCTTCCGGTGACAATGACACTATTAGGTCTGGGTAGTTACGACCAGAGGAAACCGGAGTCACTGGATATGCTCGGGATGCACGGTTCCGCCTATGCCAATTATGCCGTACAGGAGTGTGATTTGTTGATAGCTATCGGCGCTCGTTTCGATGACCGGGTGACAGGTAAAATCGAAACCTTTGCTCCGAATGCCAGGACGATTCATATCGATATCGATCCTTCGAGTATATCCAAGAATGTACGTGTTGATATTCCTGTTGTGGGCGATGCCAGGGTCATCCTCGGTGAACTGGCTAAACAGGTCGAATATCAGGAAAGAAAAGAATGGTTTAAGAAAATAGCCGAATGGAAAAAGAAGTTCGCGTTCCGCTACGACCAGAACTCATCGACGATTAAGCCGCAATACGTTATTGAAGAGCTTTGCCGTCAGACAAAAAATAAAGCCATCATAACCACTGGTGTCGGCCAGAATCAGATGTGGGCTGCTCAGTTCTACAAGTTCATCGGGCCCAGACAGTTGATAAGCTCCGGCGGACTTGGGACAATGGGATTCGGTCTGCCGGCTGCTATTGGTGCCCAGGTAGCCAGACCCGATGCTTTGGTTATTGATATTGATGGTGACCACAGTTTTAATATGACGATGACAGAGCTTGCTACGGCGGTTGAGCACAATTTGCCGATAAAAGTTTGCATCCTGAACAATGGATATATGGGAATGGTCCGGCAGTGGCAGGAGCTTTTCTACGGGAAGCGTTATTCCAAGAGCTATCTGAAGAATCCCGACTACAAAGCGGTCGCCAAGGCAATGGGTGCAGTTGGTATGACTGTTGAGAGCAAGACCGACGTATCAAGTACCATTAAGCAGATGTTGGCAGAGAAAAAACCTTGTGTAGTTGACTTTAGGGTCGAGCCGGAAGAGAATGTTTGGCCGATGGTTCCTGCCGGCAAAAGTCTCAGCGAAATGGATGGGCTTGATATATTGGAAAGATTGATCTGATTTTAGCTTTGAAAGAGGCATTTAAAATGAAGCATATAATAAGCGCATTGGTTGAAAATAAACCGGGAGTTCTGGCTCATGTAGCGGGTATGTTTGCCGCCCGTG
>CAZFOQ010000009.1:0-47207 GCA_964520535.1 uncultured Pirellulales bacterium
GCTTAAAGCTTTCAGTAAAATCATTAAGTAAAAATCTTGTTCTGCTGTATTGATGAGGCTGAAAAACGCACCATAGCCGTTCCGGCTGATACCTCTGGCGTATCGCCTCCAGCGATGCCTTGATTTCCGTGGGGTGGTGGGCGTAATCGTCCAGAACGGTGATATGCCCGTATCGTCCCTTTAGCATCAGCCGTCGGTCCATTCCCGTAAAGCTCGCCAGCAGATTTAGAACCTGCCCCGGCTCAAGCCCGATGTTCACCGCCATCGCTACCACTGCCAGGGCGTTGAGAATATTGTGCCTGCCCGGCAGAGAAATATTTGTCCTGCCCAGAAATTGTCCGTTGTGATATACATCAAAGGCATAAAAACCATCTTCGAGTGAAATATTCCGGGCGTAGAAATCGCAGCTCTCATCCAGCCCGAAAGTCTCACAACGCACATTGTCTCCCATGTGCTGTATAATCTTTGCCACGTTCGCATCCTGACCATTGGCGATTACAACGCCGCCGGGCTTTGTTCCGAGGGCAAACTCTCCGAAGGCTTCGACTATTTCGTCTTCATCTTTGTAGTAATCCAGATGATCCTGTTCGATATTGAGTACGCAGGCAATTTTGGGTTTGAGGTTCAGAAAGCTCCGGTCATATTCACAAGCCTCGGCCACAAAATATTTACTGTCCGCGACGCCGGACGAGATGCCCAACTGGCTGATTTGAGCTCCGATAATGAAGTTTGTCTCGATGCCGGCTTGTTTGAGCAGATAGGTAAGCCAGCCGCTGGTCGTACTTTTGCCGTGAGTGCCGGCTACGGCAATACCTTCGTAAAAGCTCATTAGTTCGCCCAACATCTCGGCATACTTATAGACTGTGTATCGGCGTTGCAGGGCCAACTGAAGCTCAGGATTATCTTCTCTAATCGCCGCCGAGAAAACAACCGCATCCGTTTGGGAGTCGAGATTTTCGGTGCTATGACCGATCTTTATGTCGGCCCCGAGCCGGCAAAGCCTCTCTGTAAGATCGCTTGGCGTCTGGTCCGAGCCTGTCACGATCGCATTGTTTTTTATCAGCAGCGCCGCTAATCCGCTCATCCCGATACCACCGGCGCCGATTAAATGGAATCTCTTACCGGCTACCATGACCTTATTTTGGACGGCTGTCGCCTGGCCTCCATTGAAAATACTGATACGTTTATTGTTATTGCCGCTGAGACTTGTGCTCGAATGCGATTTGTGCCGGGAATCAAGGTTGTAAGTTCGTGACTTATTCATAGCATCCTTTCTGTACCCTTTGCTCCTTCATAAAGCAAAACCTTAATTTAACATATATAGCAATCATAGCAAGGAAAATACTTAAGTTCTTTATTTATGCTGGAGCGTTTTTTCTTTTAAATCGAAACACATTACTTGAAGAAATGATTGCTGATTTATCTAAGGCTACACGTTTTACGTTATGCTTTCAAGGTCATGAGTGTAATATGCCATGATTAGATTTCCGTAGAGGGAAACGTATTTGTTCGGGGAGTATTAGAGCTGGTGGTCAGGAGCGTGTATCTATTTTTTTGGGTGTATTTAAGACCATCAGCTTCGATTCTTTAAAAAAGAACCGGGCCTATGCCGAATCGATCAGCACAGGCCCGAAATACTGCAATACTGTTATATCAAAATAATAAGGAACTGCTTTGTCGTTTTATTCCACCGGTGGCCGATACAGCCGGATATCATCAATGAATATATTACCGTGACCGCCGGGCTGCGTACTGCTGCTGTCACCAAAACCAATACCAAAGGAACTGACATTGGTAAGGTTAGCACCCTGATCTGCGAATTTCTGCAGAGGAATAATCCACTCGGTCCATTGACGTACCAATGAAGCATTTGGATCATCGTGAGAGACTTTAGCGCCATTGATGGATACATACATCGGCTCGGCCTCGTTGCTAACTATACCTATATCTTGATGGGACCATTCCTGCGAAGAAAGAATGGCGTCGAAGCTGACATTGGAGAATTTCGCCTCACACGCTTTCGTAACATCGTGGCTGGTTATCGCCAGACCGATGTATATAGGAAACTGCATCTGCATCTGCCTAATGCCGAACTGGTCCCAATCGACACCGTTTGGCGATCGGAATGCCCTGACAAGTCCACCTTTTGTACGCTGTAATTTCAACCAGTAAGGTGGCATGGCGTTTGGATCCATATCTGCATCTTCTCTTACTGTAATACTGTTGAGGGTGCCACGATTCTGGAACCGCAGCCCCTTTTCAGGATCTGGTGTAAGCAGCAGAGTTGTATTTGCCGAGCCGGGTTCAAGTGAATTACGAATCATAACGCCGGCTTTTGTATCTTTATTAGAATTATTGGGATCTATACTTTCGACTTTTGCTATAATCTGGCAAGTATCGCTGGCAACCTCCTTATATGCGAAGTGGAACTCATCAGCAACGTCCCAGATATCCACACCTGCGGCTGCCATGGTATAGACACCTGCCGGTTCTTCCACAAATTTACCTACTTCCTCAGGATATCCTTTGTACCACAGGGATAAAGAATTAACTTCATCTATAGTCCAATCCTGCGCACTGTCAAACTGGCGTTTTGTTTCAGAGTAGTACAGGGTCCCGGTTTTTTCAAGTGTACCCTCACCCTCATTGACGGTCCCATCGTTGTCATAATACAGGGGCATGGATTGAGAGCCGGTGTGAACTACTGTTTTCTCAACATAGGGAAGATCAAAATACCCGACGGTCATGCCGGTATTATTTACAGCGTAGTCCGTCCAGACTAAATATAATACATTATTAGCGTCATATGCTTCAAAGTCATCGACTGTTAAGAAGTTACGTGCTATGAAGCTCCAGATGTCGCCTTTGTATACTGTAGAGTCGGGTGGTGCATTAGCTTCATCGATTCGCCAGTAATAAGTCTGGTTGTACTCAAGAGGCCCGGGATCAAAACTCGTATCACTCTGGTTTTCAGTTTTAAGTACCCCTCTCGGATCGGCAACGCTGGCTTCGTTGACATCGTTGAAATCTGTTCCGAAGTACACATTGTGTGTATCGGCGAAGATTCCTTTTCTCCAGCTCAGATCCGCATCCCTTTCCACATCTTTTTGTCCGTTGGCCGGATTCGGACTGTAAGCCTCAGGCTGAAGTCTTATACCCAGTGCGAAATTAATTGCCGCTTCAAGGAGGTAAAAAGCGTTCTCATTCCATAAAAGGTATGAGCACTCGTCAAAGCCCAGACCAACCCTTATATCAGCAGCGATTCGGGGACTGCCATCTAAGGGAGGGACCGCAAGTTCGGCACCCTTTTCATAGACGATAATAACATCCCAGGTCTGACCGTCACTTAGTGTGGCTGTGGCAACGACTGTGGCAGCAGGTCCTGCGTAACCGTGACCGCCAAAGCGAGCAGCACCACGTACGCCAGTAATATCAGTAAGAACACTTACAGTCCCGGTAAAACCTGCGGCTAAAGGATGTCCGGGTGCGACGATCTCTATGTTTGTTGTAGCCACATCCGGGGCGTCTACGCCGCCTCCGGTTACCAAACCCATGTCGTCCCAGGCCCAAGCCTCGGTGATGACCATGGGTGTTTCAATCTCAGTGATTTCGTCCCTGATTCTTTGGGAGCTGCATGATTCAGAAATAAAGACTACATCTGCAGCGGCAGCGGCTGCCTCAGTGGTGGATTCATCTTCATCGTGATCAAAAAGAGTTACCGTGTGTCCAAGGCCTTCCAGGTAGGCTATGATTGGAGCGTCACTTGCCTCGAACGGATCGCCAAATTGCGTGATATATAAAATTTCTGCCGCTCTGGCTCCGCTAACAGAAAAACAGAGGACTAACACCAGAAACAACAAGGGTCTTACAAACTTTTTCTCCAACATAATTCTTTCCTCCAAATGAAGGTTTCCTGTTCCCCCAAATTAAGGATTCATAAAAGAAGTACAATGGGGGTGATATATATCAATTTTCTACACATAATAGCGCTCCTCAGAAAAACGTTAAGAGATTAATCGTGCTCCGACGACAAATTAAAACACGGATTGTTTTCAACAGGCACTAAATTTCGGCAATCTTTGACGTGAGTCTCATTTACTTTTAGACAAAACAGCCGATAATCATCTCCTCCACAACCTGCACTGTCTCTGCTAAGGAACATGCTTAACGACTTGACATCACCTCCTTCCTTGCACGAAACTTGCTCTAATCGGTTAATTCAGAGGATGTAAATACCTGCTACGCAGCGTATATCTCTGATGTTTTACCGGTTTTATATGGGCTGTGTTTTCCTAAGACCTTCAGCGCCTATTCTGTGTCTTGCTGTACATCTTTCACGATGACTTTCCTGAAAACCAACTGTCAGGAAATCGAAACCACAGACCTCACGTATATATTTATACCACATTCACTGCCGTTACTTCAAGAAAAAAATATTTATCAGCGTTATCTGTCAATTATAGCGTGGAGGAGTCCCTGCTGCTGAAATTGTAGAAAATTACGGGATTGATAGGTGAAACCGCCTTCGTATATAGTAAAATTTTCATAAAAGTTTGTCAGACGGTGGGCTCAAAGACTATTAGAGACATTGGATTTTAGATTTTCCTTTTTCATCCGCAGGGCCTGTTCCGCTTCCTCGAAGTCAGGGTTTTATGTAAAGTTAGAGTACATATATGATTAGGATCCGACATAAACAGAGTGATTATCTCATTGACCATTCTTTGTTTTAATGCTACTTTAAGGCGGTTGTAAAAAAGGAATATATAATATGGAACTATCCTGGACAATGAAATTGCGGATTGTCGCTGCGGCTGCTGTGGGTGTAGTTTTTGTGGGCATTTTGGCCTGGCCGTGGGAGACGCCGCCTGACCCGTTTGGAGCTGTACTTATCAAAGCTTTAGGTACTAGCGGTGCAGTAACTTTATTGGTAATGGCATTTCTCGCCGGTTTAATCGCCTACTTTACCACCTGGCCCTATGGTGGAGAAATCGGCATCTTAGCAGTACCGTTCGGATTAACCGTTTGGGCTGTACGAACAGGCAACGTGGCTGCTCTTATGCAGCTCAATCCAACCGTTGCACAACGCCAGGCACTTTTTGCTACGCTTCAATGGGAGCCGATTTTCTGGTTGATTGTAGTAGCCGTCGGATTTGCAGGGGTCGCTTTAGGGCAGAAAATCAGCCCAAGCCGCAAATATGGTGAAACCAAAGAAAAAGATAAGTCTAACTCAAAAAAGTACTTAAGCCCAATAATTGCCTTGGCTGTTTCAGTTATAATAGCTTTATTCTGCATTAGATTACTTGCTCAGGATGTCATATTGTCCGATAACCGGTTATATTCGGTTGTGGCCCAGCCAGCCGTCGGACAGATAGTATTTGCCGTATTAGTTTCGTTTGGGGCTGCAGCCTTCGTAGTTAAAAAATATCTCAACGTCAGCTATATCTGGCCCATGATTGTCAGTTCTTTAATAACTGCTTTTTCAATAATGACTTATGCCAAGCAGAGTGTGTTGAGCCATCTTGTTGAACTCTGGCCGGCAGTTTTTTTCTCCAATGCAGTTATTTCAATTTTGCCCGTGCAGATGGTTGCCTTAGGCACATTAGGCTCGATTGCCGGCTATTGGATGGCATTCCGTTATCAATACTGGCGTGAACACGAGTTAAAGTAGCCGAATCGGCCTGCTTCGCTAAATTTGAAAACATCTTTTTTTACATCTTTTTTTTTGTGTAAGTCATTCTATTTTATGTACTTATACATGCAAAGTCTTATAATCAGTCCCCATTGGTTAGACAAAAACAAAAATCGTTGTTTTCGACCCCAGAATTAGCCGAAATATAGTTTGTTAAGCCTATGGCAGAACGATGTTTAAAAATAAGCGGTTTTGGGAAAAGGAATATTTTGTTAAATAAAGGACGAACAGTTGGCCGGAGTTTTTCGTATTATAGTAAAGTAAAACCAGCCGGCAAAAGGAGTTAGCAATGTTGGTTCTAAGCAGACAAAGAGATGAATCGATTATGATCGGCGATGATGTCGAAATTATCATCGTTGATGTCCGAGGTGATAAGGTGCGATTGGGTATCACAGCACCGAAGAGCATACCGGTTCATCGAAGAGAAATTTACGACGCGATCCAACGCGAAAAAGGCGAGCATAAGGAAGCGCAGGAGTCTCAGGATAAGAAAACTAAAACTGAGCCTTCTAAGGAATCCGAAAAGCATAGCAAATAGAGCGAAAACTACCACAATTTTTTCGCGCATCTTGTCATTAGTTCTGAAATGTACTCATTTCTGTCTTTTTCCACAATTTTTCCTCTGGATTTCCGAACGTCCTGCAGTTTGTTAAGAAGAACAATTAAAATTTAGAAGTAGGTCTTCCGATACGTATCTGCTTGACAATAATTAGAGAAGAAGATAATAATACCCTCAATTGACCAGATGAAAGCACGTTTACTGCAGGGAATATTTGCCGGGAATAAACTTAAAGATACATTTTGCGGTTTCTGTAAAATCGGTAGAGGCTAATATTTATCATTTTACTTGTTTAGTATTGAATTTTCGAAAGATTCAAATGTGGCCATCCTGAAAAAACAACTTGGTTTGGCCGATGTATTTTCTATCGCTGCCGGGGCGATGATTAGTTCGGGTCTGTTTATATTGCCGGCGATTGCTTATTCAAAAGCCGGTCCCGCGGTGATATTGTCCTATCTTATCGCTTCGCTTCTAATACTCCCCAGTGTTTTAAGCAAAGCTGAATTAGCCACGGCGATGCCCCGTGCCGGTGGAACGTATTTCTTTGTCGAGAGAAGTTTTGGTTCTCTATTTGGTTTATTCACAGGCTTTGCCGGCTGGTTTTCACTGGCACTGAAAAGTGCCTTTGCAATTGTCGGAATGGCGGTAATTATCGAAGTCGTCCTGCAAATGGTCCTTGCACAACAGCTTAGCGAATGGCACCTAAAGGCGATAAGTGTCGTGTGTTGTCTGGGCTTTGTGGTCCTGAATATCGTAAGTGTCAAGCATACAAGCAGGGTCCAAATCTTCCTGGTTACTATACTGCTGATAATCCTGTGCCTTTTCATTCTGCTCGGTTCCGGATATGTTCGGGCCGTGAGATACCAGAATTTCTTACAAAAAGGCTGGCTCAAAGTGTTTTCGACTGCAGGTCTTGTTTTTATCAGTTATGGGGGCCTGACCAAAGTTGCCAGTATTAGTGAAGAAGTCAAACATCCCAGCAGAAATCTGCCGTTGGGGATGATATTAGCCTGGTTTGTTGTGACTGCTTTTTATCTTGGCGTCGTTATCATTACAATTGGTGTTCTTGATAAGCAGGAGCTCGTCAAAGTTGTGGATGGGCAGGAAGTAGCTGCCAGTTTTACGCCAATATCACTTGCCGCAAGCGCGTTTATTGGGATACCGGGATTTGTGCTTTTAGCGTTAGCTGCCATAGCGGCTTTTGTGACAACGGCCAACGGCGGCATCCTTGCAGCGTCACGGTCTCCCATGGCGATGAGCCGGGACAGACTGCTGCCGACGGTTTTAGCTCAGGTCAATTCTCGTTTTAAGACCCCACACCTGAGTGTTCTGCTGACAGGCGGATTCATGATTACGTCTATCGTCTTTCTCGACATTGTATCGCTGGTCAAAACTGCCTCGACTTTGATGATAATAATTTTTATCCTTGACAATGCCAGCGTAATTATAATGCGGGAAAGCAGAATACAAAGCTACCGCCCGAAGTTCAGGTCGCCTTTATATCCCTATGTTCATATTTTCGCTATTCTTGTTTATGGTTTTCTCATTATAGATATGGGGAAAATTCCGCTGCTGATTACCGCAGGTTTTTTAGCTCTCAGCGTCCTTTGGTATTATATTTATGTCTCTAAACATGTCAGTCGGGCCTCGGCAGCGATGCACATTGTCGAAAGAGTCACCGCCAAGGACCTCAAAACCGTGACTCTTGAGAATGAGCTTCGGGATATTTTGCTTGAACGGGACGAAATCATTGAGGACAGATTTGACCAGTTGATAAAAGGATGTGAAATCCTGGACATAGAGGGCAAAAAAACAGCAGAGGAAGTATTTCGAGCAATCTCTGATATACTGGGCAGAAGATTAGATGTTAACGAATATGTTCTTTTTGAGAAATTTCTTCATCGTGAAGCCGAGGGAGGCACCGTTGTCCAGCCGGGCTTTGCAATTCCGCATATCGTCGTCGAAGGTGATAGCAAATTCGATGTATTGCTTGTCCGGGCCCGTGACGGGATTGATTTTTCACACACATCGGATCCGGTTCGCATCATGTTCGTTTTGGCAGGCAGCAAAGACGAAAGAAACTATCACCTGCGTGCATTGATGGCTATCGCTCAGATTGCTCAGGAAAAACAATTCGAACATCGCTGGCTGACAGCAAGAGATACCGAGGCGATACGAAATTTAATCCTGTTGTCAACACGAAAAAGAGATACTAATGTGTGATGAATTCTTAGACTAAGATTCTCCGAATGAAGATTGCCAGCTTTAATGTCAATTCCTTACGTGCTCGACTGCCCATTGTGCTCCAGTGGCTCAGGGACCATCAGCCGGATATATTGTGCGTCCAGGAAACCAAGGTTCAGGATGACGATTTTCCGAAGCAGGCGTTCAGCGAGACTGGGTATGAGTATGTATTCAAGGGCCAAAAAAGCTATAATGGGGTGGGGATTTTTAGCAGGAGACATATCGAAAACGTTCAAATTGGTTTTGACGATGTTCCAAAAGATGAGCCCCGCTTAATTAAAGCAGAAATCAACGGTATTGTCATCGTCAATACTTATGTCCCCCAGGGATATTTGCCGGACTCTCAGAAATTCGATTATAAATTGAACTGGTTTGATCGACTGCTTAATTTTTTCGAGCGGCATTTCATGCCGACCGATCCAATAGTATGGGTAGGGGACTTTAATGTAGCTCCGGAGCCGATAGATGTCTATGATCCCGTGAGCTTATTGGGGCACGTCTGTTTTCATCCAGATGTCCACGAAGCTTTGAAAAAAGTGATGAGCTGGGGATTTGTGGATGTTTTCAGAATGCACTGTAAAGAGCCCGGCCAGTATACATTCTGGGACTATCGAATGAGAAATGCCTTCAAAACCAACCGCGGCTGGCGTTTAGACCACATCATGGCAACGCAGCCTCTGGCCGATAAAAGCGCCGCCTGTTACATAGATAAAAATCCCCGTCTTGCGGAACGTCCGAGCGACCACACTCCGATAATCGCCGAGTTCAACTGGTAACAATCAACCATCGGGCAGAAAAAAAATTTGGTTTTAGTGGCACAAACCTGGAACGTCACTTAGCGCAGATTGTCAAAAAGAGGTATTGGTAAGCCTTGAAGCTTGGCTGAAGCTTTTTATTGAATTTACAGCGAGTATTTGTTAAAATAGTGATTGGCTGATGTGAATACAATGTCAGTTCTTTCAAAAGGAGGAGAACAATGAAGCAGCAGATACTTAGTGTCACACTTTGCCTGTTGATAGTCTTTTTTGCTGAATGTGTGTATGCGTCAGGTAAGTTAGTAACAAGTTCGGTCTTCGAGGACGAGCCGGAAAAGATCGTCTCTATGCGGCAGTCTGAGCGGAAAGAAGACGAAACTACACCTATAGAACAGAGAACTCAGGCGGCTGACCCTAATGCTCCCGCCGGAAAAATCATAAAATACCGAGTCAGGAAAGATGCATCTGGTGAGCTCATGACAGATGCATCGGGTAATTTTATATTTGTTCCGGTTTATGAGGACCAGATACAGGCGATTCCACCCGCTGAACAGCCTGCGCCGGGTCAATACGAATCTATTGCTTTGAGAGCAGGATTTCAAAGACAGGCCTGGGGCTATGGTAAATCTGCCGCTTTAAGAGATAAATTACAAAAACACGCCTGGGACATCGGTCCGGAAGTGTACCATTTCAAGTATGAAGAGCCCGGCCTTATGGAGGATACCGGTATATTTTATGGAGCAGTACTAAACTATACATACCGTGGTTGGGTGAGCGATTCGGCGGGCAATACTGCATCGGATGAAAAAGGGATGATACGGGCAGAAGGAAGGTTTGCTTGTGCCCAGGTTGATTATGACGGTTCTCTAACCGATGGGACACCATATAAAATTAATGATATTGATGATTACGTTGTTGAAGCAAGACTATTATTCGGTGCAGATACTCTGGATAAGGATTGGCTGGCGACTCTATATACAGGCGTAGGATATCGTTATCTCAACGACGACACTTCTTTTGATCCTTTTGGTTATGAGAGGGAATCGAATTATCTGTACCTGCCGTTGGGATATCAGGTTGGTTGCAGCCTCAGGGATGGCTGGTCATGGGGAGGCACCGCCGAATTAGATATCTTGCTTTTAGGAAACCAAAGGAGCCATTTGAGTGATGTCGGTTCGTTCGATGTGGATAATAGCCAGAAAAAGGGGCTCGGATACCGAGCGTCCATCAGGTTACAACAGAAAGACAAGAACGGCATTTTCATAATCGAACCTTTCATTCGATATTGGGATATCGGTAAATCAGAAGTGTCATCTCTGGGCTGGGAACCTGCAAACGAGACCACCGAATACGGCATCCAGCTTATCTGGATGTTCTGACAGACTTTGATGAGAAGTAAATGATGTGACCAAACTCCAAAATTTATTTTTTTATTTTTATTAGGGACGTTTACCGATTTATCTATATTCAACACTCACAGAAATCAGAGATAACTATTATTAGGGACGTTTACCGATTTATCAAAATTCAACGCTCATAAAAATCAGAGATAACATACCGAAAGTGTATAACGCCATTTTCATAGACTAATGCGATCTCCATCTCTTACTATATGAAGGCGTTATAAAGATTGCAAATGTTGATTCTTTCCAATTACTCTTTTGATAACAAATCTAAATATTATAGCCTGATACTCAAAGCTTGTAGTTTTCAAGCTTTGCGTATAGCATATCCTGATTAGCTTTTATCTCTTTGTGTTCATCTGTTAGCTATATAAGAATCCATTACTTCGCTAATACTTCGAATTTCCTGAATTATAGTTAGTATCACTTTTGTTCCAACCAGTGAGTGGCCAGGAGTACAAAATCTTTGAGGTCGACTTTGCAGTCGCCATTGATATCGCCGGTAATTATTGTTTCGCAGAGAGGTTCGCCGAAATATGATTTGCTGGCCTCGGCGGTTCCGCCGTAGGCGCCCATATTAATAATGCCGCCGTTCGGAAAAGGTTCGTTCCCAATGGGAGTATTAGGATCTCCGGTATCGATGCAGGGGCTTGTAACATCATCCTGAATCCAGTTTTGACTAACTGGATCCCACCTACCCGCCTGGGATTTTAAATGGTAATCGCCATCTACCCAGAAGTCGTCATTCGGATCGTCAGGCGTTCCGTTCGGATCCCAATAGCCGGGCTGAGCAAAGAGTGGATCTGCATGTAGCCATTCTCCATAAAGGTAACCATCACAAAATGTAAAATAAATGGCATTTGGATCGCTTCCGACTATGCTATTCGTTATTTCATGGAATTTCCCTCTACATCCTATTATACTAGGCCCAGGTGTGATTATAGCAATTTCACTCCCAGTCGAGGCCAAATTTCCACAAAGTATGGAATTATTTATATGTCTTCCAGCTACTGTTGAGAAATAGACACCCCCACCCTCATCGCCAGCCCAGTTACCAAAGATAGTACAATTCAAAAGTTCAATATGAGTTACACAAAGCGCCCCACCTCCATCTCTCTCAGCTTTATTACCAGTGACGAAGCAATTGATAAGAGTTGGCTGTGAATCTCGCCCACTAACTGATACTCCACCGCCGTACTTCGCTGTATTATTATGGATGAGACAACATAATATCGTTGAGTTTGAATCAGAACAATTGATACCTCCTCCATCTGAAATAGCAGTATTCTCTGTTATTATGCTGTGTGCAATGAGTGGGCTGGCTCTGTCGCAAAATATCCCACCTCCTAAGTGTGCATATCCATTTATAATGGTGAAGCCTTGGACTATAGAATTTGCATCCTCTTTATAAAAACGACCACCGAAACGAAAACCGCGGTGAGGTTCCTCCGGAGTCCCTTGGCAGTCGATAATACAGGTCCTGGAACCATTTTCACTTTTGACTGTTATCGCTTTGCCTTTAAATTCGATATCTCGATTTCCATCACCTTTATAAGTACCGGAAGCGACAAGGACGATATCGCCATCATTTGCATCATCAATTGCCGCCTGGATTGTCGGATAATCCAAGGGAACTCTGCGAACGTTACCTAATGCACAAGCTCCCAATAAAAGCAGGAGCATAATTTCTATTTTCAGAACTCGCTTCATTTTATATTTCCTGAAACGACTTTTTAGCCAATCAAGTTCAGTTTCTATCTTCGAGCCAGTGGCTGCTCAGAAGTGTTAAATCTTTTAGGTCTACTTTGCAGTCGCCATTAATATCGCCGGTAATTATTGTTTCGCAGAGAGGCTCGCCGAAGTAAGATTTGCTGGCCTCGGCGGTTCCGCCATAGGCGCCCATATTTATTCTGCCGCCGTTCGGAAAAGGTTCGTTCCCAATGGGAGTATTAGGATCTCCGGTATCGATGCAGGGGCTTGTAACATCATCCTGAACCCAGCTTTGACTGTTCGGGTCCCATCGGCCGGCCTGGGATTTTAAATGATAGTCGCCATCAATCCAGAAGTCATCATTCGGATCATTCGGTGTGCCGTTCAGGTCCCAATAGCCGGGCCGGTTAAAGAGCGGATCTATATGTAACCATTTCCCACTTAAAAGATTGGTGCAGTACATCATAGTAATAGCATTTGGATCACTTCCAACTACACTATGAGTTATGTTAAGAAAGGGATATTCAGGACAACCACCACGACCCGGAAAATAATATGTGGTAATTTCGCTCCCTGTTAAGGCCATATTTCCGTATAGAATTGAATTCCTTATTTGTGTTCCAGCTACTAGTGAGAAATAGATACCCCCACCTCCAATACCAGCCCAGTTACCAAAGATAGTACAATTCAAAAGTTCAATACTACTTAGACCACAATATACTCCACCACCATTCTCTGTAGCTTTATTACCAGTAACGAAACAATTGATAAAAGTTGGCTGTAAATCTTGCCTACTAACGAATACTCCACCACCATTCTCTGTAGCTTTATTACCAGTAACGAAACAATTGATAAAGGTTGGCTGTGAATCTTGGCTACTAACGAATACTCCACCACCGGACCTTGCAGTATTATTGAAGATAATGCAATTTAATAAAGCTACGTTTGAATAAAAACAATAGATCCCACCACCTGAAATAGCAGTATTATCTTTTATTATACATTCCATAATAAGTGGGCTGGCTCTGTAACAAGATATCCCACCTCCTGAGTGTACATATCCGTTTATAATTGTGAAGCCCTGCACTATAGAATTTGCATCTTCTTTATAGAAGCGACCACCAAAACCAAAACCGTGGTGATGTTCCTCCGGAGATCCCTGACAGTCGATGATACAGGTCTGGGGGCCCTCTTCGCTTTTGACTGTTATCGCTTTACCTTTGAATAGAATATCTCGATTGCCATCGCCTGTATAAGTACCCGGCGCGACAAGAATGGTATCGCCATTATTCGCATCATCTATCGCCGCCTGTATTGTCGGATAGTCGGTGGGAACTCTGCGAACGTTACCTGATGCACAAACCGCCAATAAGAGCAAGATCATTATTTTAATTTTCAGAACTCGCTTCATTCTATGTTTCCTGAAACAATTTTATTGTCAGTGGATGAAAGAATTATCGGATCAAGAAGGTAAAATCATAGGTAAATTCCCTCGCGTTCAATACAACTTGAATTTTACCAAAAAGGAGATTTTATTGCAAGATATAAAGGTAAAATAACGGCAATATATTCAAAGGATTCCATGCTTGTAATTTTTTTATTAGAGACGTTTATCGATTTATACAAATTGAACGCTCACAGAAATCAGAACTAATATACCGAATGCGTATATCGCCATTTTCATAAGCTAAAGCAATCTCCGTGTTGTACTATTATAAGGGCGTTGCGGAGATGGTCGATGTTGACTTTTTTCTGACAAATTTTGGAAATATTTTATCGAAAATTAAATTTGGTAACGTCCCTAATTATTAAGACATAAATTTATTGGATACTGTCGTCCCGGCCGGGTGAGCCGCCGTTGTATGAGCTTGGACACCAGGATTCTTTTTCGCCCCAACTGTTTGGATCAGAATTGGTCTTATCTAAGATAGTCAGAGACAGGCCGTGACCATCGGTAATGTCGTACCAGCCGTCTTTATAGCTAAAATCCAGAATCGTCTGTCCGATTGCGTCTTCCAGCCGGATTCGCTCGCCGGCGTTGGCCAGCCTGCCGGTATACTCGCCGCCGATATTAATTTCTGTGCCCGCCGTAAGGTGTCCTGTGGAGTATCGAGCTTCGAAGGCATTGATATCCTGGACCACTACTACATATTCGCCGGAGGCAAGCTCGAGGCTTGGGAAAATAAAATCGATGCCGTTTGTGAATTTGACCATATTCAAATTAATTGTGTCGTCTCCAATATTCATTAATTCAATGAATTCTTCGTTAGGGTCATTTTGCGGATGGTACATAATCTCGGTGACACGCAAATTTTCCGCTACCGGCCCAACGGCATAAGTCGCTTCGTTGAGCGCACTCCAGGTGCTTCCGTCTAATACCCTTGCTTTGACATGGGTACTTTCTGTTAGTGTAATCGGCCCGGTGTATTGTATGACACCGGTTGGGATATCTACATCTGATGAAGGATCGTCTGTGTAAGCATCCAGCTCGGTGGATATAAGAAAGTCCGAGCTTGAAGAAGATTCATTCAGGCCATGAATGGCCAAGATGTTTTCGCCGGGATTGATTGTATCGATATATGAAGATACATCGATATCCTCGAAAATGATCGCGGCGGAATCGTCGTGAATTGTATCGGCGCTGGAATTCCAGCTTGGCATCCCATTGAAATTGCGGCGAGCAATTTCTACGCCGTTGATGTATGCTATAAAACCGTCGTCGTAACGAATTTTCAGTGTAAGAGAGCTGATGTTATTTTCGCCGGGATGAAAGTTGAAGGGGACACGGATGTAACATGTGGTATTGATCCCGTACATCCGGTCTTCAAGATCGATGCCGATGTACGGTTCATAGCCGGAGCTTCTTTCGTAGCCAATTCCTCCCGTTCCTGAAATCCAGTCTATATGATTGAAAGTTCCGCCACCTTTCCAGTTATCACTGATAGTGCCGGTCGGAACAAGCACACGCTTGGAGGCATTTTCGGGCACTAACGTAATCTGGTTGCTCGGCTCGGTCGTAGCCGGCAGTCGGGGATCTGTTCCATCGAGGGTGTAGTAGATTACTCCACCCGGCGATGCATTTGAATTTTGAAAGCCGAGCAAATCCTCGCTGGAAATTTCGCCTCCATGCCGGTGAACGTTGTTGACCAAAAATCTCGGCGCGTCAACCTCAGGATAAAGTCCTGCATTTTTTAACTGCTGCAAAACGATATCATGTCGCTGCTGAAAGAAATTATCCAAAAGCCAGTCGCGCATATTATACCAGTCGTCCTGATTAAGCGGCGGGTGGTGATGCATGTCGCCCCAGCGCGCGGATTCACAAATAACCGGCATTTCGACCTTATCGGCAATATCTAAATAAAGACTTCTCATATATTCCGGCCTCAGGACACCGTCGTTGAAAAGAAAATGGTGCACGCGGTCAGCAAAAAACATTCTATATTCGTCATTCTCTATAAGGTATCCGTTAAATTGCCCGACGTTTCTGAAATCTTGAGTTCGGTCGAGGTCCATATCTGCCCGATCTCGCCCGTCCCCTGGAAGGTATAGAGATATTTCTGCATCCCAGCTATGGAATTTGAAACCTGTACTGTCAGCGGTTCGTTTGCGACCAAACCAGTAGTTGTTCCACGGCCAGTCCGAATTATTGACACAAAAGTTCAAAATCAAATAGTCAATATAGTTCGTCACATCCAGCAACCAGGGATAATCAGGATTTCGGGAGCCATCGGGATTATTGCCCTGAAGCTTCTGATAGGCCTCATGTGAATTCGAAGCTTGCCGACATAAGGCTGTCATCTGATTTAAGGCCGAGTCATTACCTTCTCTGAGGTCTATGCCTGGGTGTGAAAACGTATCCCAGTCTTCTTCGTCACCGCCATAGTAGCTGGCTGAGAAAGAAGCATCCGGACGTTCACATGGAAAATAGAGCCCCCAGTACAAACCATTAATATAAAGGTGTACTATTATATTGTTTGGGGATACCTGGCCCATATCGCGCTGCAGAATTCGGATATACTCATCACGCGTGAATTGTTCATAAAATCTTGCATCATTCCAGCCATAACCATCATTGAAGCTGGATCGCAGGACGATAGTATTATACTCACTTGCAGCGTCCGGGCCGAAAAGCGGAAATCTGAGCTTGGTAGGTCCGTAGATACCCTTGAAAAGCAAGCGAAAGGAATTTTTAAGACTCCTTCTACGAGACGCACCGCCTATTATTTTAATGCCGCAGTTGACTTGAAATCCCTCCTGCGTGCCGTCCGGATATATCAATTCAACAGATGCCGGTTTCTCTATGTTTGCATTCGGATTTGAGTATACACCTCCAGTCCCGAACATATCCTCTTGTTTCACGACGATTGACATCGTGGGAATCGATGTCAGAGCATTCTTTATGTTGTCGCGGTAACGTGCGTCATATACGATATCGGGATCCATTTCGTAGTCGGCCGACCGGCTTCCCCACGACGAAGGCAATCCGGCCGCCAGCGCGGACTCACGCGTCTGCTGAATAATGTCGCTGGTGAAGAGATAGGTTTGGGTATCGACGTTGGTCGCCAAATATCCCAATTTGAAGGCGGCAGCGCGAAGGTTTGTCGTTCCGGAAATCGTGATTGGCTCGGTGTACAACGTGCCGTTAACAATATTGAGACTGTCATCTACGGAAGGTGCAGAACCGTCGGTCGTGAAGACGATCATTGCCCCGTGAGTTTCCGTAGATATCTCGACTTCGAAGGGAACCGAGTAGAAGCCGTGGTCCTGGCTGAATTTCGTGTCAGCGACGACGCCTGGAACACCGCCTTCATTTTCTTGCTCCGGGCTGGGAAATTCGAAAAAGAGCCATTCGTTATTGGCGTCCGGATACCGGCCGTAGGATATATCGGTTGTCTGGGCGGGAAAAGTGATACTATCAATCTCAATAATACCGTCACTATCGAACAGAGCGACTTCTTCGCCGTCAGCATCGAGCTTAAAATTCGCATGCAGCCCGGCGTCGGCGGTATCGTCATCGGCCCATATCAATCTGTAGCCACCGGCCAGAATAATGGTTGCGGAAGGAATTTGCCACTTGTCAGGGACAGATAAATCGTCTGTCAAATATAAACCACCTAAGTCAAGTATTTGGGAGCCGTAGTTGTAGATTTCAATCCAATCATCATACTGGCCTTGTGGATCCTGGATACAGCGGTTATTAGAGGCCATTAACTCGTTGATTACTACAGGGACATTCGCTTCCGCAGAACTAATCAGTATCAAACTCAGCAGTGAGATTCTCATATATTTTAACATTTTTTCGTACCTTCGATGTGAAATCATTGAGTACTGTCGTCCCGGCCGGGTGAGCCGCCGTTGTGTGAGCTTGCTTGCCAGGATTCTTTTTCGCCCCAACTGTTTGGATCAGAATTAGTCTCATCTAAGATAGTCAGAGACAAGCCCTGACCATCAGTACTGTCGTACCAGCCATCTTTGTAGCTAAAGTCCAGAATCGTTTGTCCGATTGCGTCTTCCAGCCGAATTCTCTCGCCGTTATTGGCCAGCCTGCCAGTATACTCTCCGCCGATATTAATTTCTGTGCCGTATCGAGCTTTGAAGGCATCTCTATCCTGGACCACCACGATATATTCGCCGGGTGCAAGTTCAAGGCTGGGAAAGGTAAAGTCGATCCCGTTAGTGAACTTAACCAGATTCAAATTAATTGTTTCTGTTCCGATATTCGCCAGTTCAATGAATTCCTCGTTTGGATCATTCAGCTCAGCCTGACTTTGTGGGTGATACATCAACTCGGTGATACGCAGATTCTCCGCTACCGGGCCTACGGCATAAGTCGCCTCGTTGAGCGCACTCCACGTGCCGCCGCTAAGTACTCTTGCCTTGAGACGAACGCTTTGAGTCAATGTAACCGGCCCGGTGACAGTATAGTTGAGTGCGGCAGGTGAAACGGCACCGCCGGATTGGCGTGGGTCGGTATCGTCAAGCGTATAATACACGGTTCCTGTGTTGACGGTCATAGAGAGGAGACTGTTATGTGCAACTTGACCACCATGCTGATAAGAGCCGTTAATATGAAAAACCGGTGCATCTGTGAATGGGTACATTCCGCGATCGCGGAACATATTGAGCGCAAATTCTTTTCTGTATGGAAAGTACTCATTGATGATATAGTTGTTCTGAGGAATCCAATGGTCATTTTTCGTATATAATGGATAAGGTGGACTGAATGAGTGAACATCTCTTCGATAATCACCCCACCTTGCGGACTCGGCTATCACGGCGAGTTGTACCTCTTCAGAAAGTTTTATCCACCGGTCGAGATTCCGTTCTGTTGTTAAGGCGCCATTGTTGAAAAGATGTTTATGAACGCGGTCACCAAAACGGACATGAAACTCCTCAATATCTTCGAGATAACGAATCAGTCTCGAAGGATCGGATACATTTCCTATCCAGTCTTGGCGTACACGCTCCATCACATGCTCGGCGTCCCAACAGTAGAAGCGCCAGGGTCTGCGCTGCGGTCCGCCGCCGGCCGCCCGCCAGTTTGTGCCATACTTGATATCTGTGGTACCGGCGAAATAGGTCAGGATTGTCCAATCGATAAAGTTATCCACATCAAGTTGCTCACAGATTTGCTCCCAGTCGAGACTGGCAACGATATCTTTTAATTCATGCCAGGCCTCTTTAGTACCGTCTGAAACTGAGCCTGTATTGAGCGGGTCCCCCTGTTGAACATAATCGGGGTCACCATTTATGGCATCGATATTATCTGCATCGCCACCGTTATAGGCGGCATAGTGGTCAGCATCAGGACGCTCATGCAGGTGATAGATGCCCCAATAGAGACCGTTCAGGTACAGATGGACAAAAAAGCCCTGGAGTGCATCCGGATTGCCCATTTCGGTCAGCGATTTGCGCATCCACGGGTCATAGATGTACTGTGCGTGCAGATTCTGGCTATTTATCCGATGTATCCAGGCATCGTTGAAACCGGCGCGAAGATGGAGCGTATCGAAGGAGTCCACAGGCCAGTCGTCACCAAAGAGCTTATAGTCAAGGGTGGGGGGGCCGTAAATATTCCTGAACCTAAGGCTAAATGCGTGCTTGGGAGATTTATAGGGATGCCGAGAGTGCCCACCTTGAATTCGCAGGCCGCAGTTGATTTGGAATTCTTTTGAACCATCGGGACAGAATAACTCAGCCGAAGTCGGCCATTCCCATGCCAAATCGTCGCCTTCTTCAAGTGGATTCATGTAAATGCCCACCGAAGGATGGAACAGGTACTCCATGTCCGTGACGATTGAGAGGGTGGGAAGCGAAAACAAAGCATCAGCCATCTGCCCACTGTAGTCGGGATCGTTATATATATCCGGATCCATTTCATAATCTGCGGGGAACCAGCCCCAGGAGGCAGGGAAGCCGGCGTCAGTTGCTTGTTCTTGAGTTTGTGTGATCACATCGTTGACGAAGATATAGGTCTGGGTATCCACCTCAGTGGATTTCCAGCCATCTTTGACTGCCTTTGCCCTTAAGCACGTGGTCGTGTTGATTGGAATCGGCCCAGTATAGACTGTACCGACAATTGTACCACGTACACCGGACAGATATGGTTCAGAGCCATCAAGCGTATAATATATATCGGCATCTTCAGTTTCTGTAGATATCGTGACGGAAAAAGGAGTATTGTAAAAGCCACGGTCATGGCTGAGCTTCGTGTCGGCGACCTCGCCCAGATAACCACCTTCATTTTGCGCTGCCGGGCTGGGAAAACCAAAGAAACGCCAGTTGTCATTAGCGTCCGGATATCGGCCGTAGGATACGTCGGTCGTCTGGTCGGGAAAAGTGATACTATCAATCGGTCTAATACCATCTCTATCGAACAAACCAATTTCTTCGCCGTCAGCATCGAGCTTAAAATTTGCATGCAGCCCGGTGTCGGCAGTATCGTTGTCCGCCCAGATCAATAGATAGCCACCGGCCTGGATAGTTGTTGAAGCAGGAATCCGCCACTTGGACGGAGCATTCAAATCATCCGTCAGGTACATACCACCGATGTCAATATCGCTGGAGCCGTAGTTGTGGATTTCAATCCAGTCATCACTTTCGTCCTGTGGGTCCCGGATATAGTTGTTGGATGCCATCAGTTCGTTGATAACTAAGGTAATACCCGTCAGGTTCGGCTCTTCAGCCGATAACTCTGAATCAGCATTCACAGAACCGGCCCAAAAAACGACCAATATCAAACTCAGCAGTGAGATTCTCATATGTACTAACATTTCTTCGTCCCTTCTACATCGATGGTTTGGTACAGTCACCTTTCCTGACAATCCCATCCTTGTTTCATTTGCAGGAACTTATGATAAGGTCTGCCTCACCAGCTTGGTCCATGATTGTTCTTTGGACATCAAAAGTGATCCTACTATATATTATACACAAAGAGCACAATTTCGTTACAGTATTTTTTAAAAAAAGTGAAAAAGAAACTCTTAATTTATATAAGAATTGACCCTGCGGCTGTAATGGGTGAGACCAGATTCCATAAAAATGCCGGCTGTCAGAGCCTTTATCATACCGAGCAAGTGCCTGATAGTAGAGGTGATCCGGACGGATTTGATAGCTGCCGGATGGTACGGCAGTTTTAATACCAGTGACATATAACAGGAAGTTTTTTTAACAGTCGGCAGAAAACACAGGATAATTGTGGTCAATAATGAGCAGGAAGAAGAAGTGATAGAAAAACAACTGGGGAACCAGGATTCGGACCTGGACTAACTGATCCAGAGTCAGTCGTGCTACCGTTACACTATTCCCCAAAAATTTCTATTCATCAGACTATACTTCCTAAGAGCCGATATTGCAAGAAAGTTTGGGGCAAACTCCACTATTTCAGGATGGATAAGCAAAAAGCACTGCAGATTAAAACAAACCCTCAGGAGCTTGATACTTGAAAAATGGTTATTCTGCCGGTTGAACATTCCGCCGGAATATGGTATAGAGGAGGTTTCAAGCTGGGTATTTCGTTTTTCCAATGAAGGGCTCAGCATATTTTTTATATAGAAAAAGGTAACCCAATTCATGGCTGACAAATTAAAAGAACTCAACAGGAACTTGTCGGACATTGCTGCGTGGCTGAAGTTCGATCGTATACCCTGGATTATTGCCGGCCCCTGCAGCGCCGAGTCCGAGCAGCAGATGCTCTCCACCGCCAGGGCGTTGATGGATTCGGCCCATGTGAAAGTCTTCCGGGCCGGGATATGGAAGCCGCGCACGCGCCCGAACAGCTTCGAGGGAATCGGCGCCATCGGTCTGGAGTGGCTCAAAGCCGTCAAGGCCGAGACATCCCTGTTAACAACGACCGAAGTGGCAAATGCCAAACATGTCGAACTTTGCCTCGAAAACGATGTGGATATTCTCTGGATTGGTGCGCGGACGACCGTTAATCCTTTTATCGTGCAGGAAATTGCCGATGCCCTCCGCGGAGTCGATGTCCCCGTGCTGGTCAAGAATCCGGTCAATGCCGAGCTGGGTCTCTGGCTGGGTGCCATCGAGCGGCTTTACAATGCCGGTATCAAAAAAATTGCCGCGATACACAGGGGTTTTTCAACCTATGACGAAACGCAGTACCGCAATCAGCCGCACTGGGAGATTCCGATTGAACTGGAAAGATTACTGCCGAACCTGCCTCTGATTTGCGATCCGAGTCATATTTCCGGTGACAGAAGTCTGATCGAGCCCCTCTCTCAGATGGCGCTGGATCTCGGAATCAAGGGCCTGATGATCGAGACACACATCGATCCCGATCAGGCCTTGAGCGATTCCAAACAGCAAATCACTCCGAAGGCATTAATGGAAATGCTCGAGAGACTCCGGGCGCGGGAAGCGGAGCCGACGGATAGACAGCTCAAGGCACAAATCGCGCATCTGCGTGCCGCCATTAGTCATGTGGATACGAAGATTATCCAGGACCTCGCCGAACGAATGAAATGGGTCGAGGAAATCGGAAAGCTCAAGCACGAGCACAATATCCAGGTCCTGCAGCTTGGCCGATGGGAAAGTCTGCTGAAAGATCACGTTGAACGGGCAGAGAAAATCGGTCTGGACGGCGAATTCATTAAAGCCGTATTCGAACTCATCCATACCCAGGCGGTGAAGAAACAATTTTAATCTTCATCCCGGCATAAAAAAAGAGGATTGAGAAGATATTCATTCCGGAACATCTCGTATCGTAACAGTTTTTCCCGGGATGATATCGTTCCGGGATACCCTTTTAATGGTAGTCATCGACCAGCTCGAACATGTCGAGGATTTTTTCGAGCGCATCATAAGGAGTCGTTCCAACGTCCACCGTCAACATGTCATTTTCATTCTTCACAGTCGTGACATGTCCGTCGGCAAACAGGACATTGCTGGATGTTTTTTGATGACTCGTTCTGGTCTTGACCTGGAACGCCGCCAGTGACTGGTGCGCGAGGAATTGGACGTCCGTGACCAGGGCCTTGATGGGGCGTCCTTTGCTGTTCTGGCCCAGATCACTGAGCTTGTTATTGTATTTTTTGGGTGTTCCGGTGAGCAAGGCGACCGATGCATGACGATAATAAAAATCACTTTGTGCCTGGGCCGTTCCGACTCGGGCCAGTTGCTCCTCTGCTTCCGAAGGCTGGTCGGCGCCCGGGCAGAAAATCACCTTGGATTGCTGCGAGAGGTAAGTGTTCAACAGTAATCCCAGCCCTACGGGGGCGCCGTCTTCCAGAGACAACAGGCTGGTCACGTTACCGGTGACCGTATAAAAATTCGAGCCGGTAATGGGACGACCTTCCGGCCCGAAGGGGATCGTGTCATTGAAAGCCTCGGCGTAGAGATGGATTGCGACGCCGACCTGACGGAGATTGCTTGTACAGGCTGCCCGACGGGCTTGTTGCCTGACTTTCGAAAATGCCGGCAGTAATATTCCCATAAGGAGCGACAACACCGCCAGCACAACCAACAATTCGATCAGGCTGAAACCATATCGATGGATATTATCGCGCATTGTGGGACGACTGGATGGGTGTTTTTCATTCGCCGGCCATGAGTCTTCTAGTCGTTGTCCATGTCCATCGTGCACATGCGGCATATCTACTCCTTAGTTGTCAATATGAAATCCTCAGATGATAGTGACTGACCGAGCCGAACATTGTCCAGGACCCAAACAGCGCCGGGTACACCGGTCGCGCGTATTGCTATACAGATTGTCTTGTTTGCCCAGTTGTCATCGGAAGGCGACGCCGGGAGGTATAAAGAATAATCCCGCAATTTTGTAGGGTATAAACCGGTCGCTTCAATTGTTCGAGTTACAATATCTATCGATTCGCCGGATTCGTTCACATCACGATAGTAAAATGCAAGTTCAAGTGTACCGACAGGTTCAAGTATCGTCGGCGGAAGTCTTGAGGAAACTCCTATGGCCGCTGTCAATCGGTAAGCACAACCGGGTTTATACGGGTCACTCAATTCCTGTTCCAGCGCATTACCTTCTTCAGAGTAAAGAAAAGCTAATTGGCTCCCGTCGGCATTGACAATATGGTCAAAACTATTCGGTTCTGTATTGGCAAAAACGCCTGTATTTCTACTCAAACCTTCGGGATCAACATCTATTTCTACCCAGTCATCTACAATGGGGCCTGCTCCAAAAGCATTGAGAGGATCTATCACTGGGTACTCAAATGAGGCGTTTTTAATCGGAATCGATACAGGCAAAAATTCTTCAAGCCTGACATTATCAAGGTCCCAGAATCCGCCAGCCGCACCGGCGGCGCGAATTGCAACGCCGATTTTTTTGCCCGCCCAAGGATTATCCGCGGAGACACTTAGCAGGGATAGTGAAAAATCCTTCAGCCACTGATTTGGGTCCATAGCCGGTATCAGCAGAGACACAATATCCACTGGTTCGCTGTCGTTACGGTAGTACAAAGCCAACTCAAGATAATCTATGGGTTCTTCTGTCGAAGGTGGGAACATAAAAGAAGTTCCAACCGCTACAGTCAAGTGATAGTCGCAGCCGATATTATACATTGCAGAAAGGTCCTGCTCGAGGGCGTTGCCCGCTTCAGAACCAAGAAACGCCATTTGGTTGCCATCGGCGTTGAATATATGATCGTGGTCACCGAAGTAGTTGACATTATTCGGCTCTGTATTGGCGAAAACACCCGTATACACGCTATCTCCAAGCGGGGCATTGTCGATCTCTGTCCACCCATCGATGTTGGGATCGGCCCCAAAGGGATTCAAAAGAGGATCTATAACCGGAAACTCAAATGAGGCGTTTTTAATCGGAATCGATACAGGCAGTAATTCTTCAAGCCTGACATTATCCAGGTCCCAGAACCCCCCGGCCTGGCCTGTCGCGCGAATAGCTATTCCGATAGTCTTGCCTGCCCATGCGTCACTGGAATTTAATATCGGCAGATATACTGAGAAATCCTGCAGTTGCGTAGATGATAATCCCTTTGCCTCCACAGTCTTGGAGATAATATCCGGATGTATGTTAGGATCGTTCGGGTCACTGTAATAGAGAGCTATCTCAATTGTATCATCAGGTTGTAATTGTGAAAATGGACTTTCGGAGATAGCCACTGCTACGGTCAGACTATAGGAACGACCTGCCTTGTATGTCGCAACCAGGTCCTGCTCCAGTGCATTACCTTCCTGAGAGCTAAGAAATGCCAGTTGGTTACCATCGGCATTTGTTATGTGGTCGGGATTGCCTTGAGGTGTATTTGAAAATACACCGGTATTGGCACTGGAGAGTGTATCGAGGTCTATCTCTATCCAGCCGTTTACAAAAGGCCATTCGCTATAATTAACATTAGGGTCTACTACCGGTAACTCGAACGAGGCGTTCTCTATCGGGATAGATACAGGCAGAGCGGGCACGGCAGCCCATAGGCACATTAAAATCGGTAAGCTTAGACGAAAGATATAATGAATCATTGTTCTTGTCCTCCTCAATTTTTTGATGGCCCGCATAGATTGCACGGAACCAAATACATATCGATAGTTATATTGACCGGATTACACAACCAGAAGTTACCTAAACTAGCATTTCCAATGTTAGACGCATACAAAATTTAAGACACTTTCCGTTCCATTTCAACATTTGTCCACATAAAATCATAAAAAAGACACCTTCAATTCTCTCTATAAAATTATCCTATGACACGCATTATCTGTTCATGATTAATAATTATGATTAACCATCAGATTTTACCTTTCGCTTCATCCACGGGCATGTCGTTTTCTGGGGGCATTCTTTACAGCCGTGCTGGATAGAAACCAGCGGCAAAACAACAAATGCATCCAAAGCAAAAATAATAAGCAGGCCTAATAGTGACCAGGAGAACCTGCTTATGAGCACAGGGCTACCAGCCAGTATCGGTATGAACCACAAAGGCACAATAACAGGTATATGTTTTTTGAACTTCTCATTGAAGCAATCGACGGCACTTTTGGTGCGAAATTTTGCGGCTATCCGCCCATATCCGCAGGGACACGACCTGGTATTCCAGTATTTACAATAGGGACATACAAAAACCATAATCCAGAAGGCACCTGCCATGCCATATACGAAATAGGCGCCACCAGTCAACCATGCCAATACCAGATTATCAGAGGCTGCAATAAAAATTACCGTGCCTAATATCGTCATTGTTACGTAGGGAATATTATTGATAAGCTCTTGTGCCGGCGAGTACTGTCGTATAGTTTGGTCGCTGATATTATCGCTTGGTTTGGCATTGTTCACAAATTTAATCTCCTTAGTTAAGATTTTTTGGTCAAATGGTGAGAAATATAATTTTTCATGCACTTACTCCTCCTCTGATATTAGTTGGAAAAATTCGGCGGGTACTTGCTTGGATAATATTTGTCCAGATATAAATAGACTCATGCGATTGCTCAGATTTCCAGAAAGTATTTCAATCGGCCTGTATTAGGTAAGGGGGCCTTATGAATTTACTGCTCTTTATTAAATTTTGTTCGTCTTCTAATCGAATGTAAGCGAGTCAATACCGAATAATAAGGATATCTTACATTTAATCGTTGAAAATTCTCCGAATGACATCTTTTATTTTATAAGAACTGTGTCACTATATCTTTAGCTTGTCGGCTCTGAACAAGGCTAAAAAACTCTATGATGCCGTCACTTATCGATAATTATCTGTTTTCGTTGGCTGGGCCGAAACGACCGAGCAGCTTCCAGCCGGTTGGCAGCAGGGCGGCGGAAAGGCCGATCTTGATCAGGTCACCGGCAATAAAAGGATAAATGCCTGTTGCAAGGGCATTTTGAAATCCGACGATTAAAGAAAGCTGGAGCAAACCAGAGGAAAGGATCAGCAGGTTCCCGATCATCATTGCCGCAATAGTAGTGAGAATTCGCCGGTCCCAGCCCTTTTGAGCCAGCCATCCGGTGACGTAAGCGGCAGCGATAAATCCGAAAAGATATCCGCCGGTTTGTCCGAACAGGATGGGCAATCCGCCTCTGCCAAGCGAAAAGACCGGCAGTCCCGCGGCCCCTTCGATGAGATAGGCAACAACCGTTAGGCTGCCGCGCTTCGCACCAAATAATGCCCCGATCATGAGTACGGCAAAAGTCTGCATCGTGAAGGGCACAGGCCAGCCAAATCCGATTTGGGCGCTCAGGCCGAGCAGCAGGGACCCGCCCAGAATCAGCGAAATATCATACACACCGGCCAGCGTTTTCTCACGAGGCCGCCATAGATCAGCGATTGTTATATGTGTCAGCATATCTAAAGAAATCAAAAATTAAAAATAAAAAATCAAAATTGTGGAGTCCCGACAAGTCGGGACGACTTCCTTAATTTTGCGTTTTAATATTTAATATTTACTTTTCTGTCAATAATGCCGAAGGAGGGAGTCGAACCCTCACCCTGTTGCCAGGACGGGATTTTGAATCCCGCGCGTCTGCCAGTTCCGCCACTTCGGCCGAATCTAATCGACCGCTTATTATTCAGACACGGCAAACCTTTGTCAACTAAATTCGTCACACACTTTCAAAGTAGTCCGGAGCTGTTTCACACTCATTTGACCCGCCAATGGGCCGGAAAATTCGTAACAAATGTGGCAAAAGCTTACGATGCCGCGACAAAAAAACTCCACGGTAGTTTCGCCGCCCTGAATTTTCCCTGACTAACTGTTTAGCCCCCAAATTTATTTGGGGGTCATCTATCGAAAAAACTTTGAATTTTGTTGTTGTCATGAGCCGATAAGTATTGGAATCGTAGAGTTACGATTGTCGTTTTGATATAATTGAAAACACGATTGTGAAAGGACGACAAAATGTGTAAGACATGCGGATGCCGCTCAGGCAAAAAGAAAACCAAAAAGGCCAAAAAAGCAAAACCAAAAGCCAAAAAGAAATAACCTTTAACGCTCCGGTTTTTTAGTTTTCGTGTTTGTCTTTGCAAGGATTTCTGCGCTGCGGGGTTCCAAACATGATATATTGAGATCCATCAATCCTTATTCCCTAAACCCTATTTGCTCCTTTTTTTGCAAGATACGAGATATGCATGACTCTGACCTTCGGTCAGTGCAAAAGTTTGATTGCCAGCTTTGATGTAATGCTGGTCAGGAAATATTGGAGCGAGACAAGGACGACTGTGCCGGTTAAAACGATAGCGATAAATACGGGGACGGTGAAAGTAAACGACAGGTAGGGGGTCTCGAGTATGTATCCTATCATATTCCCTGCGATGGCCCATAGTGTTATTAGCAAGCACATCAGTGCCATAACAGAGGCACAAAATACGGCGGTTTTTCGGAGTGCTTGTTGTTGAGTTCGCTTCTCCGCGGCATTTTGGATTTTTCGAGCACTATAAAGTCCGGCGGCGATTCCCAAGATTAGCGCACCGAGAGGGATGCCCATACACATCCCAAGGGAGATGATCGAATAGAACAGGTAAATCATCGCAAGGATTTTACTGTTGATTTGGTAGGCGTTTTTGACCCATTTTTTCAGGAAGAGGACATCAACGATAACGGCCGGCACGAGCGACCATAGTACCCAGGCTTCGAGAATTTTTGTCCCGAATAAAATCGAAGAGATGATGATTGTCACTATCAGGCAAAGATATACCGGCACAAAACCAAAGAACGCTCCCAGCCCCAAAGTTTCGGCTGTATTAATAAAAAGATTTATCGCTGGGGAATTTTTTATCATTTGTTTAGTTATTATCTTCTCGAAACATTAACCATACGCTGACTCGTTTCACGAGTCAAGACTTTTTGCAAAGCTCTGTCAAAGTTGGTGGCATAAATGGTACAGATTGAAAAAGTCACCGCCCAATACAATTTGAAGATATATTTGCACAATACGAAAATAACAATCGTGGTTATTAAACCGATAACAACTCGGGTGGGTGTTGTTTTGCGTTCGACTATACAGGTTTCATTAATGATCTTGGCATCAAACATTATAAGAATAGAAATGCAATTGATGATATTCCATATCGGGAAAATCAACAGCCATACCGGGCATTGCCTGATGACATAAATTCCGGCGGCAATTCCGATTATCGCATTTGTGATGACCGCAAAAAGCAGCATCAGGTGTTTTTCAGTTCTTGTTTTCTCTCTTTTGGTGAATATATGATAAAAGCTCAGAAGAAAGCCGGGAAGAATAATCGCAAAGAACCAAAACAGCCAAAAAGCCGTTAACAATGTTACCTGGTGAATCAATGAAGTAATGAAATCGTATTTTATCTGTCTATTTAATAACAGAAACAGTACATATTTTACATGTTTACTGGATAAAATAATCAGAAGCAGTGTAAAAGCTATCAGGAATAAAGACTGCTCATCATAGGTGGGAATGTACCAGCCGGATTTTTCGCCGTACAGAGTCACGACGTCGAATGCCGGCGGTTTATCATTTTGAAGACCGAATTTATTTTTGCCGGATGATGAATCCTGTGTTTGTGTGACAGCAGTAGTATTGTCCTCAATGGAATCTATCTTGGTGCCTCCTATTCCGGGACGGCCTTTTAATGTCCATGGAATTCTCAACTCGTGATTGCATTTTGTACATTTACCCTTTTTGCCGGAGGTGCCCTCGTTAGCCAGAATCCTCTGGCCGCAATAGATACACATGAATCGTATCATTGTTGAAATCTCTCGATTTTAGTGCAATTAAATCCCTTGCCCGATCTGAAATAGCATACATGTATTAGGTGTATATGTCAATAGTCTATGATGACAATATCTTCCGGGATGGCGACAACGTCACGATGTTCGGGGCCGAGGACGGTTCGGATTTCTGAGCTGTGCTTGCCGGCGAGGGCCTTGAGCTGCGAGCTGCCGATACTGGTGACGGCCTTGGCGTTTTCGTTGAGCATGACGACGTCACCGGCTTCGAATGTCCCTTTAACGGAAATTATGCCGCTGGGCAGAAGGCTTTTGCGTTTTTTGATTGCCTGCACAGCACCGGCATCGATAATGATTGTCCCTGCGGCGGAGCTGTTGAGAATCCATCGCGAGCGGTTGGAGAGCCTGCGTTTGGGCATAAAGATTGTGCCGATTTCTTCGCCCTTGATGATCCGCCCGATGATGTTTTTGATTCTGCCGTTGGCCAGGACGATTCGGCAGCCGGCATTTGAGGCGATTTTTGCCGCTTCGAGTTTGGTCTTCATTCCGCCGGTGCCGTGCATGCTGCCTTTGCCGCCGGCGTTGCGAATAATACTGTCTGTGATTTCAAAAACGGTGTGGATGGGTTTAGCGTCGGCGGTTTTTTGCGGATTCTTATCGTAAAGGGCGTCGATGTCACTAAGCATAATCAGAAGGTCAGCGTCGATTTTGCTGGCGACCAGAGCGCTGAGCTTATCGTTATCGCCGAACGCCGAGCCTATCTCAGCGGTGCTGACACTGTCGTTCTCGTTCAGGATTGGTACAACGGACAGCTTGAGCAGCGTCTCAATGGAATTGCGAAGGTTCAGATATGTTTTCCTGTTGCTGAGCACCTCGGCGGTCAGCAGGACCTGGGCGACGGTGACGCCGTAACGCAGGAACGATTTTCGATATTCGGCCATCAGCAGCGGCTGACCGATGGCCGCACAGGCCTGCCGCATCTTGATGTTCTTTGCACCGGCTATCTCCATCTGGCCCGCTCCCATACCGATGGCACCGGAAGAAATGATAACAACCTGCCTGCCGGTTTTGAGCAGGGCGTTGACCTGGCCGGCGATCGTGCGAACGTAACCGGCATCAATCCTGGCACCTTTGGTCAGGATATTCGTCCCGATTTTGACAACAACTCGTTTTACCTGGCTAAAATCCCTCATATGTTATTTTGCCAATACTTCATACTCTGTCACAGCTCGACTGGTTGATTTCATTCCTGTGAAAGCATACATATTATTCAGTCATATCCTTTTGGGAGCCTTTCTCTATTTGTTTAGGGGAACAAACGTATTCGTATGTGCTTGACTTCCCAGAATCGTAATTTCCTTGACCGGAATTCTCATGTCCATCGGTGAGCCGTAATCCTGATGGTCCAGGAATTCGCCACCGGACCCGGCCACTCGGCCCAGGGCAAAGACCATAAAAGCAATGTCACGAATCCGTTGGAGCGTAATCCGTTTTTCCTTCAGGGCCTTCCAGCAGACGGCAAGAACAATGGATGCGATGGCCCCGTCAAGGTTTACCGCCCAGACATTTCGTGCGATTCCGATTTCTTTGAGCCTGAAAGCAAGCATGTGATAAAACTCTAAGAAAATGTTGCCGATATGCTGTTCGTTTAAGTAGTCACTGATACACCGTTCTCTCGGATCATAATTGACAGGCTTATCTTTGAAGACCGGATGTCCGAGACAGGGAATGCGTTCATAACTGGTTCCGGCGTCCTTAGCGGCGTTGCGGATTTTATTGAATTTTTCCGCTTCGCTGTTGACGATTTCCTGTAGATTAATATTAGGATTTGTATCCCAGGGGTCGGTAATATTGACATTCCGGAAGACCTTTGTCAGATAATCCACCGCTTTACGTCCGTTTCCGCCATGGACATCGCCGATGCAGGCCAGGGCCGCTATCATCACAGTGTTGGGAGAATTCCCGGCGGAAGTTGAAAGCTTGCCGCCCTGGGCGGAAATTGTACCGGGCCCGTTGGACAGTGACCCGATCAGGCATTTTTCCAGCAGGTCCACTTCGAAATCCTGTGGTTGTTCTCCCAGCCAGGCCAGGAATAAGCTGGACACAAAAGAACCGTATCTCATTTGTTCCTCGATGGGTTGCCCGTAAATACAAGTGACAACTCCGTCGTTCGATGAGGCATGACTTGCATTTCTCATATTTCTCCTTGGTGGATTCGCTCCAAGCGTTTCTTTTGTGAGCAGTTTTACCTGTGAGGCATACGGTTTGGGAACGACGCCCGGATGAAGGGTCAATCTCGTGGGAAGCTTTTTGCCCAGTCCCTTGTAGTCCAGAAACCACGGCTTTAATCTCAGTGGTTTGGAAGGGCGGAAGTCACGTTCCATCCCCAGGGTGTCACGGATCAGCGAAGCGGCACCCGGCAGATGGTGCAGGGTTGTGATCCGTATTCCTTTTTGCAGGGCTGTGGTCAGTTCGGATGATTTCCTATACCTTTTTTCCGGATCGAACTCTTTGATGCCGTAGTAATCATCGAAGAGCTTCATCTTTGCCGTGGCGGAAGTCATTTTCCCTTCGACGACGGCACCGGCGTGACCCAGTGACAGTTTCGTATCCTGAAGGATTTGTCCTGTGATGTATGTGATGACAGGCTTGGGATAATCCGTTTGCCGGAGCATATCAATCGCTTCTTTTTCATAGATGCCGCCCGGCTCGATGTAAGCAACGATCAGTTTTGTGCGGTCGTCATTGCGAGCGAGTTCCAGGAGATCTTTCAGTGACATCAAAATCAGCACATCTTTTCCGGTTGAGATGCCGAAAGATGTCCCCAGTCCGGCGCTTAACAGATAGGAGGCCATGGTGTTGACCATATTGCCGCTGTTGGAAATAATCGTGACCGAGCCCGGCAAAAATGTTTCCTTCAGGTCGCTGCCGCCGACCGCCCCGACGCGCACGGCATCGTGCGTATTAATCATCCCGAGACTGTTGCAGCCCAGCACATCGATATTTGCCTCGGAGCAGATTTTGTTGATCTTGGCGGTGACCTCAATGGAGACGTGCTCGGTGATGATAAAAAGCATTTCGGCGGTATCTTTACAGTGCTCGATGATTTCCTTGACTTCCCCATAGACCGCCGCCGGCGGCGAATAGACGATAATCTTATTTGGGAGTTTATCCTTCGGCAAAGACTCGACCAACTCGGCCACATGGGAGAAGACGGGAATGGATTCCAGGCCGGGGACATCGAGACTTTGCCCGCCTTTGCCGAGCGCCCAGCCCCCGACGATATTGCCGCAGTATTTATGAGAAGCGACGCTGACGACACTTGCTTCTCTTCCGGTAATATTTGAGACGGCGATTCTGTCACCGGATTTCAGAAGGTCACTCAGTGTTTTTGCCCTCATGACTTCGTTTCCTTTTCTATATATTCGAGTGTAAATTTCGCTGCATATTCGGCCACCTGCGTGACCGGGGTATCCGGCCCGAAGATGACATAAGGCATTCCCAGGGATTCCAAAGTATCCCGCATCGTGAGAAGGCCTTTGACCAGTTGTGGCCCGCCTCGCCCGATGATAACAGGAACGTTGATGGCCCCGTGTGTGTCCACATAATCCTGGAGGGCGTCCGCAATGGCCTTAAAGGTGACATCGATCAGCGTATTGTTCGCCTTGCCCCCCAATATCAGCAGAAGTTTTGTGTTTTCCAGATTATGTTCGAAACATATTTTTGTGGTTCCGAACATTCTCTCATAAGGCGGATTTCCGCCGAAGTCCGACAGGAACAGCGGTTTGACACCGTTTTGAATGAGCGTTTCGATGATAATGGTCGATGCACCTCCGCCGAAGAGAATCGGCAGGATGTATTTGCCGCCCAAATCAGCGACATGGGCCTGCCCCCGATAGCTGGAGGAGTTCCAAGCGGCCATTTCTTCTTCGAAGGGCGTGACATTAGCCGGATATTCCGGAAGCTCGAAGCCAATGTTATTGAATTTGAAATTCGCCTCATCAAACACAGCTTTGAAATCGCAGGCAAACGGCCGGCCGTCAGAACCGATGCGCCACGGATTAATTTCGCACATCCGCATGCCCGTCGATATAAACATATCCCAGAAATCCACAAGGTGCCTGGCCAGTTGATTGACGATCTTCTTCGGGCAATGGAGTTTTTCCAGCATTTCGCCGGCCTGATACGCGCCCAAGCCCGTATAAACATCCACAGGAGAGGTGATTTTTTCTTTCTCTTCAATGTCCTCGACATCCATGCCCCCGGCCATCGAGATCGTTATTGCCGGTCCAAGAGACCTTGAATCATACGTAATAGCCGTGTAAATCTCGGTTTCGGACGGGATATACTGGACCAGGTACGCGGTGCGAGGCAGGTAGCCGTTAACCTCCCGCCCCTGCACCTGTTTCATTTCTCTTTGTGCCTCGGCGTAATCGGTCACGGTTCGTACCGCACCGGCCTTGCCGCGCTTGCCGGTCAGAATGTCGGGCTTAACAAGTGCTTTGGAGCCCCATCGGGCCAGCGCCTCCCTGATTTCGGCGCCCGTAGCCTCGTCGGTCAGGTGCTCAGGAACCGGGATACTGAAACGAGGAGCCAGATGATCGAGAAAGGTCAGCTCAGTTACTTGTGCAGCCATTGGGATTTGAATCTCCGAATTTTCTGTTTCTTAACAAATAAATATTGTTTTATTCAATATTACAATACTATTTTTTTAAAAAAAGGGCTGCGCAGAGTTTTTTATGTAAAATTTTCTTTCTTGCCGAGATAGCCGTTGATATTTAGTTGTCAGTATTCAGTCGCTGTTATTTAGGCTGGTAGGTTGTGCATAGCACAACACCGCCGCGAGATACGATTTTAATTCGCTAATCAACTTGCCCTTGGCATCCCGAGGGGAAATCCGCCTGTCCTGATTAGGAAGATGGTGGGGGGTTCAGAGGCTGTTATCGTTTATTCTTTCGTATATCCTGTAATGGTAATTCATTTCCGGATTTCTATAGAAAGTAGTTGCCCGATATTTAGTTATAAATGATGGATTCTTCATAATTACACGGTCTTCTTCGTGCCGGGCCCTTATTATGTTTCCCTCTTCTATCGCACAAATTACTATTGCGTCCGGATTTTTTGAAAGCAGATAATCTGCGTATTTAGACATATCTTTTTTGTATTTTAAAGTATACTCGTAACTGGTAAGCCCGCACAGATCATAAACAGTACTCTTAAAAACGTATCCAACCAAACCAATGTCACCAATAACTATACATCCATTATTCTCATATTTTTCGTTGAGGTATTCTCCAATTGATTTTCTTATATGCGTCTTTCCAGCTTTATATTTTCTGGCTCGTTGAGCAATTTCTATCGGATTTACAAGTGGATTAAACAACTGCCAAAACACAAGCGACACTAAAATACAACAGGAAATAATAACTGCGTGGGGCCTTTTCGTGGTCCATATGTAATTTAATCCTAAGGCACTGGATACTAAAAGACAAGGAACAAGGGGCATAAAGAAACGGTCGAAGTAGCCGATAGTTACCAGAGTATTAGCAAAGAGTACGACGGCAACAAATACTATCAAAAACAAGGAAACCTTCTTTTCGCTTGGAGAAAACAGCGACAGGAGAACTAAAATATGAAATGGCGACCAGGCTACCAAAAAGTGCAGGCTCATTAAACCAAATGTTGTATGTTTCTCTATTCGTCCATCAACAAGAAGCGGCAAAGCTTTAAAATAGACCGGATTAGGGAGAAGTACCCCGAAGTACAAAAATCTGAGAAGGAAATATCCCCCGTATAACGAGAGGAAGAGAACCGCCCAGGTACAATCATGTTTTAAGATATCCTTCAGGCACCAGCCTCTTTTTACTCGCTGACAGATTTTCAGGAATGCAAGGACGCCCCAAAAAACCGGAGCTTCCGGTCTGGTGAGAGAGGCGACTACAAACAAAAAAGTTCCTGCTATATTAGTTCTTCGTGTATCCTGAATAAACAGGAAAATGCCCATTGTGAGAATCAGTGTATAGAATGCGGTTTCCATACCCGAAACAGCCCAATAGGCAAAACTGCTGCTTAATGAGAATAATATCGATATGGAAAATGAGGGGACACGGGAAACACCCATTTGGCGACAAAATACATGTAATACAGGTATACAGGCGATTGCACTAATTATACATATTAGCCTGATCATAAATACCGGGTCTAAGCCCATTTTTATAAATATAGCGGAAAGAATAACAAAGGAGAAGTTGGAATAACCTTCCACCGGACTATGCCCGGGATTGAAGGTTAAACCATGTCCTGAAGCCAGATTGTAACCATAACGAAAAGATATATACGCATCATCTGTAATAAAAGGCCGGGACAGAAAAAGCAATGTCCCTAAGAAAACCGCTCCTATAATAGTAGCCCATACAGTATCATTTACTATGTCATTTTTTTTAAAATCGCCCAAAAGCATGCTATTCCCACAAAATTGATTTCGGTGAGATTCTATTGCTTCTTAAACTGATAATCAAGGGGAAAGCGCAGAGATATTATTTTGCATTTTTTTCTCAACGTCACAGCACCGAGACTGAGACCTGCCTGGTGGGGCAGTGGCTGTCGGGCCTCAAACAAACAACGCGGCCCTAATACTCGAACTTCAGGGAAAAATAGTGACATTCACGAATTTAGTGTGACAGAAAACGGAAGTTGTCACCAATAAACCATACTTTCAGTTTCCCTCTTTAGGCTGGAGCCCGGTGTAAGTGTAGTGGAAGAAATCGACGTCCACATATTGGTAGGCATCGGGGCCCCTAAGCGGGCATCCTGCCGAAAGGCATCCCTTTCGGGACTTAGGGAAATCAACTAATCCGCTAATTCGTACTACTCTGCGAAGTAGCTCTTTTCGTTGCCATGCGTAGCAGGCTAAGCTTAGCAGTGTCGCTACCTGTGGCACAAGCTACGAAGCACGAGCTAATTCTCTAATCAACTAATTAACTTTCTTTTTCCCTTGCCAATCCAACCGCCCTGTGCTCTAATACTCAAGCAGGGAAATTCACCATTGGGCTATTAAATGGTATAGCATAGGATGCGTGTAGTGAAACAATGGATACTATTGAATATGTACTTAAATTCTTAGGTGAAGTAATTCTGTATGCCGGTTGTGTTTTTAAGAAATAAACTGCAATTTTATGCAAATGGGAGGTCGATTTTACTATGTTAAGCCGAAAAATAATTTGGTTTACTCGTATTACAATACTCATTGTGACTTTAATTTTTTTATTTCTTGGATACTCGTGGGGTTTTGTTCGTGATGATATACTGAAAATGGACATGCTTTTTACGCTTGCATTGATGGGCGGTAATTGCTTTTTTTTCTTTTTCCAATTTTTAGAATAGACACCCGATTTAATCGATTAAAAAAGCAACTTTCTGAAAAATCTGATTTTAATAATACCTTTACACAAGAGCCAACGAATAAAAAGACTGTTAGACATTTAAAAATAACTGAATTGGCAATAGTGATATTTATGACTGTTTTTATAATATTTAATTATACGCTTGGGTGTATCGCTTATGATAATAGTAATCACCCAAAATTGATTTTCCACATGGCTGTCATTATTACAACCTCTTTTGCATTTACTACTTTTATGTTGATTTCAAAGGTAAATGAATGTTTCACAGAACTTGAGGAGATTATTTCTGAATGGAGTAAGGAACCGACATCAAAATAATAAAGTTAACAACACCTGAGACATTATGGCTGTTAAAAAACATTAATAACTAACGCCGTGTACAAGTTCATAAACTTGTCAGTTTAGAAAAACACAGAGGCTTTATGCCTTCTCTCAGACTAAAAACTAGGGCCAGCCACCGATTTGATAATGCGAGAATTATTGACAATAGGACATTCGAGTCACTCGTTGGAACGCTTCCTTGAGCTGCTCGCATCGCAGGGCGTCTCGGCGATAGCCGATGTTCGATCCAGCCCTTACAGCCGGAACCAGCAGCAGTGTTCGGAAGGATAATCTGGAATGAGAAACATACATATCGGTAAAAGGTTATCCTTTGGTGTAATCGGTCTGTCAGTCATGGTTTTCGTAATAGGTTACTACTACAGTGGGCCAGATCGCAGCGAAGAATCGTTGCATTTGAGCAAGATAGCCCCTCCTGCTGATGTTATTACCTTATACGTGTATGTCAAACCGGTTGATTCCGGCCTCTCCATTGAGGCAAAGCTGAAATCTCAGATAACTTCCTTCAAGGTGGATGCCTTTCCGGCGGCACAATTGAAGGCCTTTCTGGATATGTCTTGTGAGACATCAAATCACGAGTATGTGGAGGTGGCCCCTCTTCTGGAGGAGTACGGCCAAAAGTTCTTTGATCCCATTCAAACTTTTATCCAGCAGTGCAGTGAAATCGAGTTCGTACTCGGACAGGATACTTTGATTCCATATCCCTTTGATTTGTTGTTTTTTCAGGGCGAGCCTCTGTTCATTCAGAAACCTGTAGCATACAGCTTTGAGAAAGTGGGCCCAGAACGGATCAACCTGAAAGAAATATCCCATGCCTTACTGATTTCAGACGAGACGGCTGATCCGGAACGAGCCGTTTTGAAAGTTCGAAAATACATTAAAAAGAACACTTATAAAGATATAGCTGAGATGAAACCGGACGATTTCAAAACAGCCGGTCCTGTTGACCTGCTGTTGATGAGCGCTCACGGCCACATCTTCACTAATGAGGACGATTATATAGAATTCGGCGATGAGCGGCTCAAGGCCTATGATATGACGAACCTAAAGCCCAAACTGGTCTATTTCGACTCGTGCTTTATGGGTGCCAGCCTCGATTTTATCAAGCTTTTCCGATCCAATGGCGTAGCTTTTTATGTGGCGCCGTGGATTCCCAACGAGGCGGGAAATTCGTCAACCAAAACAATGTGCCTGTTTTTCGAGTCACTCGATCTGTACAGTTGCCCCACCTATGCCCTGTACCTGACAAGACGGCAGCTTTATGATCATTTCTCGAAAAAAGGTATCAATTTTTTTGTATTGTTCAGAAGTTTTCCCTTCCGCGTGTATCGTTTTGCTAATGAACACCGATAGGATTATCCAGCCTCCTAATACTACATACCGAAACCCGCCAAGTAAATTGGCACAAAGACATAAACCCACTAAACCCGCCAATTAATTGGCGGGCTAAATATAACTAATCTTCAATTCACTAATGAACTAATCCGCTAACTTTTTATGTTTAAACTTTTTTTTTGAGTTTTCGCCGGCGTAATCTGCGACGATTTGAAAATTGAAATTAAGCATTTATTGAATGAGCTATTTTGGCGGATAGAAAACACCTAAGATCATAAACTGTTTTGGTCTTTTCCATATATTTCCTACAAAAAAATAAATATCTTTATTAGAGCTACAGATGTCCATCCATTTTTCTTGTATTTTCTGTATTAGTATAGTTTGGTCTGGATAACGAGATCGCCATTTTCTGTAGGCTTCTGTAATCTCCCAATCATGAATACTAAGTTTATGACCTTTGCATTTTGGCTCATTATAACAGTTGAATTTATAGTAGAAAGAGAAAGGGATCTGTTCAAGAGGCTTCAACTTTCTGTCAAAGAGCAAGTATTGCTTATAAGGTGCTTCTGCTTTTTTGGGGTCACGCAAAGATACTTTCTTAAACGAAAATTGTACATTCTGTGGCTTAAATATACCGAGTGATTTATTCGACTTAATTTCCTTAACAATTTGGCAAAAAGATGGTGATATAGCAGGCATGATAATCTGTTTTCTCTTGGCCCACTTTTTCTTTGTATCTAATCGTCTCAATATTTTAATACTGTCTTGATCGACTTTATAACTTTCAACACGTTTATCCCGCAAAGGCTTTTGACAAGAGACCTCAATAATTGTGTATTTCGGGAACTTTTTTGAATTATCAAGGAGTCGATATGGTATCGGATAAAGTCTAATGAGTTGCCCAGAATATAAATCAATTCCAGCACAACAATTCGTCTCTTGATATTTTTTGCTTGGATTTGGATATGCTTTAACAGTAATTAGGACGTGTTTCGTTATAAGTTTGGCCATTTTTATCCGAACATAACGTCAGATATGTTTTATTAGAAGACCATTTCCATTTGTAGCTTTGATTTTCTCTGCGATTAACTTTCGGTGACATTGAGAGACGTTTTTTTCAAAGCACATCAAACAACATGTATTATTCTTAACATAGTCATATGCAACTTTAATCGCATCTTGTTTATAAGAGAGATACGCGTCCATCTTTTTGAAAAATGTCGAGTAATCTTGAGTAGATTTTAGTTCTTCTCGAATGTCTTTGGGTGTACCAAGCTTGCCAAGATGAATGTATTGTATTTCTACAGAGTGAAGTCTTTGAGATAATTTAGTTTTGGAAAATCCCGGTTTGTGAGAAAGCGGAAGAGACCTAACATCGATAATACATTCAATATTGTTGTCATACAACTTATCTATAAAGGCATTAATATTAGTGCCTTCATATCCAATTGTAAATAATGCGTCGCCCATTCCGCTAAACCTCAAACACATCCAAGTTGGTTTATTATATCATATTTTTCGACATCCCAATGTAAAATCTGTACTTTTTTTGGTAAACTTAATAACAAATTCACTGTCCGTGTTCGATTTGTTAATATTTAGCTTCGGGATCAGCAGTAAAATCATTAAGCGAAGCCGCCAAGTAAATTGGCAGAAAAAATACAAACCCACTAAACTCGCCAATTAAATTGACGCAGAGAAATAAACCCACTCTAACCCGCCGGGTAAATCGTCGGGCTAAATATCTATTCTTTTATGTTTAAACTTTTTTTTTGCGTTTTGGCCGGCGTAATCGGCGACGATTTGGCCGGAGCCGAGGAGTTTGTATTTGTAGATGACAAGTCCTTCGAGCCCAACGGGGCCGCGGGCGTGGATTTTGTTAGTACTGATGCCGACTTCTGCTCCGAGGCCGTAACGGAAGCCGTCGCTGAATCGCGTGCTGCAGTTCCATAAAACATTGGCCGAATCGACAAGTGACATGAACTTCTCGGCCTTGTCCTTATCGGCGGTGACAATGGCATCGGTATGCCCTGAGCCGTAATGGTTGATATGCTCGATAGCCTCATCCAGGCCATCGACGATCTTTATCGAAAGTATATAATCGAGGTACTCCGTAGACCAGTCCTCTTCGGAAGCGGGCTCGACGTCGATGATACCGGCGGTTTTTTCGCAGCCGCGTAACCGACAGCCGTTTTGCTCCAAAGCGGCCCTGGCTTTCGGCAGAAATTCCGCCGCAATGTCACGATGGACCAGCAGGGTCTCTGCGGCGTTGCAGACCGCGACGTACTGGCACTTGGAATCGACGGCGATATCGACCGCCATCTGCATCTCGGCGTCACTTTCGATATAGACGTGACATATGCCGTCGGCGTGTCCGAGGACGGGGATGTTGGTATTGTTCATGATGTAGCGGACGAATTCGTTGGAGCCGCGGGGGATAATCAGGTCGATATATTCGTCCTGGGTGAGCATCGCGGCGACGTCCTCGCGCGTTTCCAATAGCTGAATCCAGCCGGAGGGCAGGCCGGCTTTTTCGCCGGCGGCGGAAATTATCTCGGCCAGGATGCGGTTGGTCTTGGCCGCTTCGCTACCGCCCTTGAGCAGGACGGCGTTGCCGCTTTTCAGGCAGAGGGTGGAGATCTGCACGAGGGCGTCCGGGCGGGATTCGAAGACGACGCCGATGACGCCGATGGGGCAGGTAACTTTGTAGAGTTCGAGATCGGCGTCGAGCTCGATTGCGGCGATTGTTTTGCCGACAGGGTCGTCGAGCGTGATGAGGCTTTCGATGCCGGCGATGGTCTGGGCGATTTTGGCTTCGTCGAACTTCAGGCGCTTGAGTAAGGGCCCGGCGATATTATTCTTTTCGGCGGCGGCCAGGTCCTGCTGGTTGGCGGTGATGACGGCGGGGATTTGCTGCTGCAGGGCTTCGGCGATTTCCGCCAGGGCACGGTTTTTGGCGTCAGTTTTTGCCGCAGCCAGCATGATCGAGGCAAATTTCGCCGCTTGTGCTATTTCGGTAATACTCATTTTGAATTTCCTATTGACTAATTTTTATTGACTAATTACCATGGAATTGTAAATAATTATTGTCAAATAATCAATAAGCAATTTACCGCGGGTGTAGCATAATGGCTAATGCACTGGCCTTCCAAGCCAGCTACGTGGGTTCGACTCCCATCACCCGCTTTTCAAGCCGGGAAAAAGGAAAGATACTACATCTATTTAATAAAGCTGGTTGCAGAGCGCAAGAAAAATAGCTTCGAGTTTGAAAATTTTTTTACCTACATCTGCAAATCTACAAGTTTCAATCTTCCTTGGATAAGGACACTTCTCCTTTCATAGCTTTCCCTTTGATATATTTTATGCGGTCTTCTATTCTATCGCTTTCTTTCTGATTAAACGAACTCTTATCATAATACTCTTTCAATTCTTCCTGTATCATCTTAGCCATAGCGAAAACAGAAGCAGCATTTCTGTGCACGTTTTGTCGGGCATCCTTTTCTTGTGTAGTATTTCTATAATTCTGGCTTTATATGACTCCTTGATGAATCTGCAAGGATTGGTTTAAGGTTAAAATAGAATTCACATAAGACCTCAACAGAGAGATTTTATGGAGCGGAATAATTGACGAGATGTTTGAGTCCCGAAAAGCTGCTGTTGCAGCCGTGGTGTCAAGTCGGTTTATGCTAATCCCAAAATTATTTTCATCTGCGTATATATCAAGGATATTTTTGGCATAAGTTGCATTATATTGAGACTCCAAGTAAGTGAGATGAAGTCTCTGTCTGGTAACTTTATCCAGGGCCTTTTGTTCATGACATCCTGCCAGCCGGAAGGCAATGAGTACAGCCACGAGAGCCACAAAAAATTGTATAATTATAGTATCCTTATGTTTTTTCCAACCGTTCTTACAAGTAGAATAAAAATTGTATGATTTTCCTTTGAAACGTTGCCAATTCACATCCTTCAGGAAATCAACGACATAGTGAGTCTTTTTCTCTTGAGGTTTATCTTCTTGCGGGACATCTTCTGAGGGGTTATTTTCTTCCATTATTATCTCCTTTGTCTCTAAACTCTCGTCCTCGCTCGGTTGGATGATAATATAACCAGACGAACTGTCAAGACAAAAATTTGAGTTTAAGAGGCTTTTCCTGAGTGACCTGTAGTGCAATATCCATCTGAATGAGTTTGAGGCTGCAAGGCTGCAAGGCAGCCCTGAGGGCAAAAATCGAATCTAAAAATAATCTCTATTGAGTTTAAGACGGGAACCGTTAAAATTAACTACCGAGATGATACCATTATTATATAGTTGATTAGAGGGAAACATCATGCAAGAAGCAATAATTGGCCTAATTGGTGTCGCTTTTGGCGGTATAATCGGTGTTGCATCTACTATTATACAACAAAGGTTTGCTCATTCACGTTGGGAAAGAGAGATAAAGCTTGAATATCTAAAGGACAAACAAAAGCGTCTACAAGAAGCATGGAAGCAGGCGATGGTCAAGTTTTCCCAAAAGATATCAAGCGGCACATTGCCAGAAGATGTAGTTATTGAAATAACTATGCTGGCGCCTGAACCGGTACATGAAGCCTTCATTAAAGCACTAAAAGACATTAAAGACGGGAAATGTGATTGGCCTCAAGCACAAGGAGAACTTATCGCTGTTATGGGAATGACTTTAAACAATATCGATAATGAAATCCTGAAGTTACTCTCCTAAAAAACCTTTGAGGACAAAATAAAAATAGCCCTTGGTGGGGAATTGAATACCAAGGGTTGAAAACGAATGGAGGAAATCGTATATCGATGATATGATGACACAGCCTGATACGCACAGGCTGGGAAAAAGAATAGCCAATCGAGTACAGTGAGTGAATTGGATGGCATTTAACAACAGGATTGATATTATCATCATGTCAGTATAAAATAATTGGAAAATTTTGCCATAGGTAAATATGCCGCAGGTATTATGATGTTCGATGTATGCAGAAAAAAGGAGAGTCACTATGGATATCACTGTCTTAAAAGCTTTCTTCATGTGGTGCACGATTGTGAACGGGACATTGCTGATTCTCTCGTTCCTGATATGTGCTTCCGCCGGTGATTGGGTCTACCAAATGCATAGCAGATGGTTCCCGATCTCCAGAGAATCGTTCAACGTAGCAATCTATTCCTTCATCGGATTGTTCAAGATGTTTGTTCTGGTGTTCAATCTCGTCCCCTTCATTGCCCTCGTAATCGCAGGATGAGAGGGAAGTATTTTCTTTTATCAGAAAATCATTTATCTTGCTTGTGAATGATGCAGATTGCGTTTATGCGTTAGCTGTAACGCATTTTTAAGTGCGATCCGAAAGGAGCAATTATGAAAGAATTTGAATCAATCAGTAAAGAGTTATTGTCCCTAATCGAAGAATGGGAACCAAAACTATTAGCTCTTGGCAATGATGTTATTACTGAACGGCGAAACAGTCAAAATCGCACCATTAAGCAAATTGCAGGACACATGGTGGATTCCGCCTCTAATAACACACATCGAATAGTTCACTTGCAGTACCAGCAGAATCCCCTGATTTTTCCGGACTATGCAAACTTTGGTAATAACGACAGGTGGATTGCCATTCAGAACTATCAGGAGAAAGAATGGAACAACCTGGTTCAATTGTGGAAATATACTAACATGCACATTGTCCACGTCATTCAGAATATTAATATTAAAAAATTGGATAATGTTTGGATATCCGGTTTAAATGAAAAAATATCACTCAAGGCAATGGTCGTTGATTTCCCGCGGCATTTCAAATTACATCTTAATGAGATAGATGAATTAATAAACAAAGAATAAATGCACCTGAGACTATGCTAACTCCGTCCGCCGGCCGGCCAATATAATAATATGGATTAGCAATGATTGGTGAGACCGAACTTATCTTTCGTGAAGAGCAGAAGTTTGCTTTATGGCTCCGTTTGCTGGTTGTTCTGGTACTGGCTTTGGTCTTCTTACATGGCATCTCATCATTAAGAACAACAGATTCAGAACAAAGCTCATTTCACTTAATAGCTAACGTTTTAAGGATATATCTGCCGATAGTAATCGCGGCCCTTTTTTGGCTATTGAGATTGGAAACGGAAGTTCGCTCCGCCGGTTTGTATGTGCGTTATTTTCCTTTTCACATTCGTTTCAAGAGATTTTCGCCGGATGATTTGAGTGAATTTTATTCGCGGCAATATAAACCTATACGGGAATATCGCGGCTGGGGGATTAGATACAGCTTAACAGGAAAGGGAAAAGCTTATAACGTAAGCGGCAATGAAGGCGTGCAACTGGTTTTCAAAAACGGCAAGCGGCTGCTCATCGGTTCTCAAAGAGCTCAAGAGCTCGAACAGGCAATTCGCTCGATAATAAAAAGTTGATAGTTTTTCAAAATTAATCTCGATCGATCATATAAAAAACCGTGACCTTCCGGTTGTTATCTGCCTTATTATTAAGGAGGTAACTCAAAAATGAAAACAAATAAACTCTCCTGCTTCATAATAGTGTTCATTTTGCTTGCCGTCTGTTGCAAAAAGCAACCAACCGAAAAACCGGCATTATTAATCGAGGCTATAAAGTTTGGTAAACTTGGGCGTGCGAGGTCGCTTATTGAAAGTGGCGCTGATATCAATCAGATGGATAAATTCGGCAATACACCCTTGATTGCAGCAGCCGGTAGATTCGAGTTGGATTTAGTCAAACGGTTGATTGCCAAAGGTGCTAATATTAACGCAGCAAATGAATACGGTGATACGGCATTACTTGAGGCGGCCCAGGGAATAGATATAGAGCTTATCGAGTTGCTGATAAATAACGGCGCCGAGGTTAATGTTCGTGGCTCCTACCTCAATACACCTTTGCATTGGGCGGCTGAAAGCGGAGATAAGTCGGTTACACAACTGCTCATTGCTAATGGTGCTCGTATCAACGTAAAAAACAGAGTCGGCCTAACGCCTGTAATGCTTGCTTTAAAAACAGAGCATAGGAACATTGCAGAACTTTTAGTTTCTAAGGGTGCAGAAGCCACAATACACATCACGGCATATATTGGAGATCTTGAAAAAACCAAAAACTTGGTGGACAGTGGAGTAGATATAAATTTGCCGGATAAAAATGGTCGAACTCCTTTGCATAGAGCCGCTCAGAATGGCTATACAGATGTAGCTCGATTATTGATTGAGAAAGGTGCTGATGTAAATTCAAGGGGCTTAGTTGGACGAACACCACTCCACGAAGCGGCCCGCAATGGACACAGGAATGTCGTTGAACTGCTTCTGGCTCACGGTGCAAATGTTGATGACACAACTGAAGAATCTTTTGTAACCGAAATTTTATGGGGGCAATATTACCTCGCAGGAGCGACTCCATTGTTTCTTGCCGTCGCTCATAACGATGTGGTGGAAGTTCTTATCGCTCATGGCGCTGATGTCAATTCGAAAGGTGATAGCGGCGATGAAATCATTCGTGAGGCAATCTTCCATGGGGATCAAGACGTGGTCGACCTTCTTATTGACAAAGGTACTGATATTGGTCTCCACCTCGCGGCGTATGTTGGTGCTTTGGAGAAAGTAAAGAGTCTGATCGAAGGTGGAACCGATGTGAATGTGAATGAAGATGATTGGGAGGGTGATACGCCTTTGCACAGGGCGGTTGAAGGAGGCCACATACAAGTGACTGAATTTCTTATCAAAAACGGTTCTAACGTCAATGCAAAGAATAAAAAAGATGATACACCTTTACAAAGAGCTGTAGAACTCAGCTACAGGAGTGTGGCAGAACTGCTGATTAGGAATGGCGCCAATATCAATGAAGTTGACAAGAATGGATGGACGCTCATGCATATTGCCGCCTATAGGGGGCATAAAGACATGGTGGAACTGCTCATGCCCGGAGGAATTGATATCAACGCGAAGGACAAAGAAGGGAAAACGGCTCTGGATTATGCGGTACATTCCGGGTTTGCAGATATTGTGGGTTTACTGGGTGGTGACGTTGATAAACTTGCTCTTATGAATAAAGGGCCTTACAACATTATTGTCACAGAGCCCCAGGCAGTCAGGGAATTCCTGAGATTCCGGGGATATGATTTTGAGGATGTGTGGATTCCAGAAGAAAAAGATATTGAAGGGCTTGAACGTAATATAAAAACTTTTCTTGAAAAAAATACATCCATCAAAGCAAAGACATGGATTGATCGTGAATTCGTGCTTGCCATTTTACGGCGGTTTAACCGGGAATACTCAGGTTTTTCCATAGATGGAGTTAGGTATATTATCTGCCAGATGCATCTTATTCACGATTATTACGAAGAGCCTCCTGACAATTGTTTCTCAATAATAGGGGATGGTGGTTCCGGTGTGGTAAGAATAGTATTTGAAGCAGAGAGTAAGGACATTGTCTGGATCGAATGTAACGGGGAGGCATGAATCACCCTGACTGCTCTTTATAATTTTTTAAATTCAGCATTTTTGTTATCTTTCTTAAACAACCTTATGTTCTATCCTGTACGACCTTATGTTCTATAAAATAGATATTCATAATTGTATGTAGTAGTAAACTTTCGCATTTATATCAATGGTTTAAGCGGCTGGAGCTAACGCTTCCA